>CAIZKT010000690.1:0-5496 GCA_903933565.1 uncultured Victivallales bacterium
CGCGGTATCCCCCGCTTGTCGCCCCGGCGCGGTATCCGCCGTCCGCAAGACCCACCGGCCCCGGCGCGGTATCCCCCGCTTGTCGCCCCGGCGCGGTATCCCCCGCTTGTCGCCCTGGCGCGGTATCCGCCGTCCGCAAGACCCACCGGCCTTGGAACGGTACCCCAGATACGGCGGAAGCCCCGGCAGAGCCGGTGCGGACCGCCGGCTCCAGAGATGCGGGTGCGCGCAGCCCCGCCGCCCGGCGTTTGCGCGGCTTCCTGCCAGAGGGTATCCTAGGCCGGTCGGGCTGAAAGGCGCGGCGCCGATCCGTGCGCATGGCTGCCTTGTGCCCACAGAGGAGAACGAGCATGGTGTCTCAGCAGAAGACTCCTGATGCGGTTGACCACGGCGCCGCCAGCTCGCGGCTCAGGGCCGCCGCGGCCGCCGTCCCTATCGCCACGCCGATTCCGCACGAGGGCCAAGTCCGCGCCTGTGCGTTGGTGCTGGATGCCGGCATCCGGTTGTGCCTGGTCACCTGTGACGCGCTGACCATCCCGCCGCGGGTGGTCGACGAAGTCACGGCGGCCGTGGTCGCGGCAACGACCCTGGAGCGCGAGCATATCATCCTCTGCGCCACACACTCACATCATCTGCACTGCACCATCGATTTCCTTGGCTGCCGGCCCGACCAGGCCTGGTGCGACGCCATGCGCGAGGCCATGATCGCCGCCATCACCCAGGCCTGTCGCGCCCTCGATGAACCGGGCTGCCCGGAGGCCACGCGCGCCGAGATGCTCTTCGCTGAAACCCAGGAGGCGACCATCGGCCGCAACAGCCGCATCCTGCTCAAGGATGGCATGATCGGCTGGTACGGTTACCACAAGGACGACATGCTGCGTCCCACGGGACCGTACGACCCCGACATCCCCGTGCTCGCCCTGCGGCGGCCGGGCGGCGAGATGGTCAGCCAGGTCTTTGCGGTGTCGGTGCATAACATCGGGAGCCTTACCCCGGGGACACGTTCCCCAGGGTTTCTGGCCCTGGCCGCGCAGGAGATCGAACGGCGGCATGGTGGCGTAGGCATCTTCCTGCCTGGGGCCTTCGGTTCAAGCCACAACCGTACCCATGAGACCAGCGGCGTGCCCGGACCGGAGAGCGTGTACCGGGTGGTGACCGCCGTGGAGGAAGGGCTCCGCGCGCTGCGGCCACTCGAGGTCGAGGCCATCCGTTCTCTGCGGCGACCTTTCAGCTACCCGATTCGGCCCGTGGACGAGGCGAAAGAAGCCGCCGCCGTTCAAGCCTACAGTGAGAAGTACCTCGGCCGCCAGGCGGCAGCGCAGGTCGAGGTCTTCCGCCAAATGCGCACGGAGATGGCGCGACAGCAGGGCGAGCGGCGCAGTTGTGCTTTGCAGGTGATCCGCCTGGGCGAGGTCGCTCTGGTGGCGGTGCCCGGGGAGCTTTTTGCCCGGCTGGGGCTGGCGATCCGTCGCCGTTCGCCCTTCCGGCACACCTACGTGCTGGGCCTGGCCAATGGCGAGATTGGCTACATCCCGGACCGCGCCGCCTACGACCTCGGCGGCTACCAGCTCTGGGCGGGTTGGCACAGCCACCTGGCGCCGGGCTCCGGCGAGGCCCTGGTTGATCAGGCCGTGGAGATGCTGCACGAGCTGGCCAGCCCCGCCGCACCGACAACCGGCAGTCGCGCCTGAACCCCGCCAGCGTCGTCCGACGGCGAAATACAGGGAGCCCAGCACAGCACATGATCACCGTCAACCCAGCCCAACGACGCCTCATCACCAACGGCCTGGTCTACGACGGCACCGGCGCGCCGGGTCGACGAGTCGATATTCTGCTCGAGGGTGAACGCATCCGCGAGCTCGGCCAGATTGGCCCGCTGGCGGAGGTCCCGTCCCTCGACGCCAGGGGGCTCTGCGTCGCCCCCGGGTTCATCGATCCGCACAACCACGCCGACTCGGAGGTGCAGGGCGGCATTCTGGCCTACCCCCGGGCGGACAACCTCATCCGCCAGGGCATCACTACCCTGGTCTGCAATCAGTGCGGCGGGGCCGTAGGCGAGGTCGGGGCCTTTTTCGAGAAGCTGGACGCCCTCGCGCCGGTCACGAACGTGGCCATGCTCGCCTCTCACGGTCAGGCCCGGCGCAAAGCCCTGCAACAGACCGGCGCAACCTCAAGCACACCGGCCATGTGGGCCCGCATGCGGGACCTACTGCGGGCCGAGATGGAGGCGGGGGCAGTCGGGGTGACGACCGGCATCATCGGCGTCCCCAAAGACCACATCCCAACCGCGGAACTCATCGAGGCCGGACGGGCCGTGGCGCCTTTCAACGGGGTCTACGCTTCGCACATCCGCGACGAGGGCGAGTACGGCTGTCATCTCGATGCCATTGGCGAAGTCGCGACGGTTGCCCGTGAGAGCGGGGCTCGAGGGCAGGTGTCGCATCTCAAGCTCTGGGGGCACCCGATCTGGGGCCGAACCGAGGAGGTGCTGGCCATCTTCGCGGCGGCACGGGCCGATGGCGTCGTGCTGGCCGCGGACCAGTACCCCTACGTCGGCGGCTACCGGGGCTTCTTCAGCCTGCTCTGGGACAAACAACAGTCGGCGACCTACGATGCCGCCTGGCGCCGCGCCGCGGAAGCCGAAGTCCGTCGCCAACTCGACCTGCTCGGCGGCGCCGACCGGCTCTACATCTCATCGCACGAACCCGCGGATCCCTTGGACGGGCTGACCCTCGGCGAAGCGGCTGAGAAGCTGTCGGTCTCCCCGCCCGAGGTCGTCACCGAACTCTACCTGCGGACGCCGCGGCCGCAACTGAGCGCGTTTTTCCTGGCAATGTGCGAGGCCGATGTCCGCGTGTTCATGGCCTCGGAGCACACCATGGCGGGAACGGACAGCCATGTACGCATCCCGGGTTCCGGCGCCAGTCATCCGCGCAACTTTGGGGTCTACCCACGCCTCCTGGGCCTGTACGTACGGGAGGAGAAGATCATGCCGATGGAGACCATGATCCGCCGCCTGACCTCCCGAGTGGCCGAGCAGTATGGCATCCGGGACCGCGGGGTGCTGCGCCCCGGCGCCTTCGCCGACCTGGTCCTCTTCGACCCGGAGACGGTTCGCGACCGCGCCACCTGGCGGAACGGCTACCTGGCGCCCGTCGGGATTGAGCATGTGTTCGTGAACGGGGGCCATACCGTGGTGCATGGCGTACTGGCCGGCGAAGGCTATGGCCGCGCCCTGCCGCGGCGGGGAGCATGACCATGGGCACCTACCTCCTCCCCGCTGCCTGCGTCCTGGCGGCCACCGTGGCCGGGGCGGCGCCGGACGCGCCCGCCTTCGAGGCCCGCGTCGAGATCGAGGAAACGGTCTGCTACCCACCCGCCTACGAGGTGACCAACAACGGCTCGGGGATGTTCTGGGGCTCCGGCAGCACCCAACTGGTGCGGCTCGGTGAACGGCTGTTTGTCAGCGCCTTCGAGGCCGTCCCGGAGGTCGCGCCGCTGAACAATGCGCGCTGGGCCCTTTACGAGCGTGGCCCCGACGGCTGGCGCTTCTGCCAGCGTGACGAGAAAGACCGTACTCGGGAGCCCTGCCCGCTGGGCGTCAGCCAGGCCGGGCGGCTGCTGCTGTCGGCGAACCCAACCTTGGCCGCCCTCGTTCCCCTGGCGCCCGGCACTGAGGTCAAGGCGCTCGGTGGACCGGCTCGCCCGGAGTTCCTCGAGTTCGACCCGGCGCACCCGGAGCAGGCCCCGAAGCCGCTCGTCCCGCCTTGGAACGGCCCCCCCGCATTCACCGAACACTCCTACCGCGCCTTTGCCGCCGACGGCAAGAACGGCGAGTTCATCCTGTTCAACAAGGTGGGCTCAACCGAGTGCTACTGGGCCTTCCTGGACCGTTACGGCAAGTGGTTGACGGGGCAACTGGTATGGCCGAAGGCCGAGGAGCCGAAGTACTCCGTCTGGGGCGGCCCGGTCACGCCGGTGAATTACGCCAACGCGATCCTCAGCGACCGGCAGGTGTATTGCATCGGCCAATCTCCCTACAACCTCTGGAACCGGATCGACCCCGCGAAGACCGAGACCTGGGGACGCAACACCTGGGGCTGGCGCATGCGTAAACTGCACTATACCTGGACCCCTGACCTCGCCGCGACGCCGTTCTCGGAGTGGCGGGTGGTGGATGACACGATGGACGACGGTGGCACCATCGGCCTGGGCGACTCCTGGCTCGCGCCGGACGGCCGCCTGCATCTGGTCTGGCAGAAGGAGCCCATCAACCCCCAACTCCGCGACCTCCACTTTCCCGACCTCAAACGGGACTGGCAGATGTGCTATGGGCTGCTGAAGGACGGCAGACTGCTCGAGAAGCGTGTACTCCTCTCGGGCGGCGAAACCGCCGGGCCGCTGCACTCCACCGGCTACATCGGCCATCCTCGGCTCCACATTACCCCAGACCAGACGCTGTACATCCTCTGCAACCTCGTGGGCACGACCGCGGCGACCAAACCCCAGACCGGCACCTATGCCCTGCGCCTCGAGACCGACGGTTCCTTCTCCGCGCCGGTCCGCATTCCGCTGAGTCGTCCGATCACGGGCGCGTTCTTCACCGCCTCGCCTCGGGCGGGCTGCCCACTCACCGAGGCCGCCGACCTGCTTATCGCCGACACCCTCGACGGCCGGCCGGTAGCGCGCTATGCGCGGGTCCGTTTCGCGCCGTCCCGCAGTCCCTCGGTCACCATCGAAGGCAAGTTGGCGTTGCTGCCTGGCGAGGGCCGGACCCTCCACCTGACCGCCAAGGCCACCGATCCGCAGCACGACGCGCTGACCCTCGAGTGGCGCTTGCCCGGCAACGACACGCGGCCAGGCCCCACCCTCGAGTGGACCGTGCCGGAGCGCGACAACCGCGTTACCCTCGAGCTCACCGCACGCGACCCCCAGGGCAACCTGGGACGAGCTTCCGCCAGTGTCTCGGTGGCGCCAGTGGAACTAGCTTCCGCCAAAGAGCTTATATACGTTGAGGCAGAGGCATTCACGGGCCAGGGCGGCGGCGAGGTCAGGGTCTGCCACCCGGTCGGCGCCAGCGCCTCGATCAGCTACTGGGAGAAGGACCTCGGCCACTGGCTGGAGTGGGAATGCAGCCTGCCCGGCGCGGGCCGCTACGAACTCTGGATGCGCTACACCACGCCGACCACGCCACGCCGCGCTCTCCTCCTCGACGGCCAGTCGCCCGGCCCCGAGTTCGCCGACCTCGCTATCCCCGCCACCGGCGGTTGGTGCAGCGACACGGACAACTGGGCGTACCTGCGGCTTGGGGGCGCCCTGACCCTTGCCGTCGGCAAGCACACTCTGCGCCTGACAAACCTGTCCGGCGGCCTGGGCGTGGACTGCTTCGTCCTGCGTCCCGTACCCTGAAAAAAACGCGACCTGTGCAATAAGGAAGTCTGCCTGGAGCGCTGAAGGCGCGCCGCCATACCAGCCCAGGGCAACGCCCTGGGAATA
>CAIZKT010000691.1:0-4131 GCA_903933565.1 uncultured Victivallales bacterium
CTGCCCTGGGCTGAGGAATGGCCGCGCTTTCCGCGCTCCGCGGCGTCTGGCCTTCGCGACACCTCCCGCCGGAAGTCTCCCCCAAGAGTCAAGTGACCCGTTTTGCTCGCCGGACGCGGAGACGATCGAAACAGAAGCCCCTACGGAACTGACCTGCGCCCCGCCGGGGCTGGCTGCATTGGCTCGCCGGGGCTCAGGCCGTATCTTAGGCGCTCGGGTACGCCGGCGCCATCCCGGCGGGGCGGCGGCAGGAGCGGAGCGGCTGGCGGGGCACAGCGAGTATGGAGTCAGGGGCCATGGGTACGCGGGCACGGCGGGGGTTGGGAGTCGGGTTGGTGGTGCTGTCTGGGCTGTTGGCTGGCTGGCTGGGGACGCTGGCTGGCGCCGAAGAGAGCCCGTCGTCGGCCCTGTTCCCCTTTGTTCTGCCCTGGGATGATGCGAGCGCCGGCGTCACCGACATCAGCGGCTGGCTGCACAAACCGGCCGGGGTGCTTGGGTATGTCCGCGCTCGCGAGGATGGCCACCTCTACGTCGGTGACCAACGCCTTCGCTTTTTCGGTACGGACCTGTCCCACTCCGCCAATTTCCCCCGCCATGAAGACGCCGAGAAGGTCGCCCGGCGTATGGCCAAGTTCGGGATCAACATCGTGCGCTTCCACATCATGGACATCGCGCCCTTTCCCCAAGGTCTTTTTCGGCATGACGGCCCGGGCACCCGGGAACTGGAGCCGGAAGCCGTGGATCGCCTCGACTACTTCATCGCCCAGCTCAAGCAGAACGGCATCTATGTCGACCTGAATCTGCTGAACTATCGTCCCTTCGCCGCAGCCGATGGCTTGCCGGCCGAGATCGAAGCCTTTCCGCGTCCCTACCAGGATCGGCATGTCCCTGGCTTCTTCGCCTGCCCGCCCCTGCTCGACTTGCAGAAGGAATATGCCCGCACGCTGCTCACCCATCGCAATCCCTACACGGGCCTGTCGTACACGGAAGACCCGGCGGTGGCCTTCGTGGAAATCTGTAACGAAAATGGCCTGCTGAGCGCCTGGCAGCGCGGCCGGCTCGAACGGCAGCCCGAGGTCTTCCTCCGGGAGTTGCGGCGGCAGTGGCACGCTTGGTTACGCCAACGTTACCCCACCACCGCCGACCTGCGGCAGGCCTGGAGCGTCGGCGCCCAGCCTCTCGGCCGCGATCTGCTGCTGGACCCCGCCAACCCGGCCCCCGAACTGAGCCGCTGGGACCTGCAAACCCAGGGCGGCTCGGAAGCGGACATCGCCTTGAGTGAGGAGCTGCCAGACGCGCTGCGAGCCGGGCTCCCCGCCGCGCCGTCCATCCACCTCACGGTGAAGAAGGTAGAGGGGTCCGGTTGGCGCGTCCTGCTAAATCGGCCCGGCTTTGCGGTCGAGGCGGGACAGGCTTACACCCTCAGCTTCTGGGCCAAGGCGGACCCGGCCCAACGGCTGGATCTGCGGCTGGCCCAGACGCAAGCTCCATGGACCAACCTGACCCCGATACTGCCAGCGGAACTCACGGGCGAATGGCAGCCATTCCGTTTCGTCGTCAGCCCCACGGCGGCGGAGGCTAAGGCCCGCGTCCTCTTCGGTGACCTTGGCCGGGGGCTCGGCACGTACTGGCTGGCCGGGTTGACGCTGCGGCTCGGTGGCGTGCAGGGGTTACATGAGGACGAGCGGGTTGAGGACGAATCCGTGCCCTGGTTGGCGCGGGCGCCGTTCGCGGAGCGCACCCCTGCCGCCCAGGACGACTGGCTGGGCTTCCTGCGCGAAACCGAGAGCCAGTACTGGCAGGGGATGTACCGGTTCCTTAAGGCTGATCTCAAGGTGAATGCCGTGGTCATTGGCACCGCGTCACAGTGGAGCGTTCCGAGCCTCATGGTAGGCATGGACTGCGTCGACGCACACGCCTACTGGCAGCACCCGGTGTTCCCGGTGCGAGCCTGGGACCGCGACAACTGGTACGTACGCAATCGCGCCATGACCAATGCGGTCGGCGGCATCCTCTCCGACCTGGCCTCCTGCCGCCTCCAGGGCAAGCCGTTCAGCGTCACCGAGTATGGCCATGCCGCCCCCAATTCATACTGTGCTGAAGGAGCTCTCCTGGTCGGCGCCTACGCGGCTCTGCAAGACTGGGACTACATCTCCATCTCCCGGTATACGCTGCAAGTCGACGAGCGCTACACCTGGGATGCGGGGCGTTTCCGCGGTTACTTCGACGTCGATCAGCATCCCGGCAAGATGCTGGGGTTCATTCCTGCCATTGCCATGTTTCGGCGGCCCGACGTCAGGTCGGCGCTGCAAGGTCTGACGGTGCCGTTCGGGAAGGAGCGGGAGCTGGCGGTGTTGCGGGAGCATAGGTCCAGCTACGAGGTGCTGGACCGCAACGCGCTGGGCTTCCCGCCGGGGGCTGCGCTGGTCCACCGTGTCGCGCTCGCAACGGGCGCCCCGTCCACGGCCGCCGCCGCACCCGCGCCGGAGCTGCCGTCCGGAGACACCCGCCGTTTTGTCTCCGATACCGGCGAACTCACGTGGGACTTGAACCCGGAAGGGCGGGGAACCGTCACCATCAATACGCCCCGGAGCAAGGCGGTGGTCGGCTTCGGCGGCGGCCGCCGCTTCGACCTCGGCGGCGTGGTGGTTGAGCCGGGGCCCACCCGGCAAGACGGCTGGTGTGCCATCACCGTGACCGCGATGGAGGGCGAACTGGGCGGCGCCCCCTGCCGAGTGCTCATCACCGCCAGCGGACAGGTCGAAAACTCGACCATGGGCTGGAAAGGCGCCGACAAGAGCACGGTCGGCAAAGACTGGGGCCAAGCCCCGACCCTGGTCGAAGGCATCCCCGCACGCATCACCCTGCCGGTGGCCGCGGCCGCCAGCGCGGCATGGGCGCTGGATGAACGCGGTCAGCGCCGGGAGTCGGTGGCGCCAAGCGCGGACGCCGACGGCCACGCCGTTCTCGCCATCGGCCCGCGCTATCTAACTCTCTGGTATGAGGTTGAAACACGATGATGTCCACCCCGCTGTCCACCACCTGGTCGCAAGCTTCGCGGGTAGCGGTCATGGGCCTCTGCGGCCTGGCGCTTCTGGCAGCCGCAGACCAGGGCCCCGCCACCGCGCCCCGAGAGTTCACCACGCCGTCGGGGATCGCCATGATCCTCATCCCGGCCGGCGAGTTCCAGATGGGCGATGCCCGCGGCGCGGACGACGCCAAGCCGGTGCATCGGGTGACGCTGCGTTCATTCTGTATGGACAAGTTCGAGGTCACGCAGCAGTCGTTCATGGCCCTGACCGGCCTCAACACGTCAAAGGTGGAAGGCGAGCGCAACCCGGTCGAGCAGACGAGCTGGGTACATGCCGCGCGCTACTGCAACGCCCGTTCGGAGAAAGAGGGCCTGAAGCCTTGCTACGACACCAAGACCTGGGCCTGCGACGTCGCGGCCGACGGCTACCGGCTGCCCACCGAAGCGGAGTGGGAGTACGCCTGCCGCGCCGGCAGCGCCACGGCCTATGGCTTCGGCGAGGATGCGGCACAGTTGCCACTCCATGCCTGGGTCAAGAGCAATGCCAGTGGAACGCCCCATCCCGTCGGCAGCAAACGGCCGAACGCCTGGGGCCTCTTCGACCTGCATGGCAACGTCTTGGAGTGGTGCAACGACTACTACGCCGCGGACGCCTACAAGAACAGCCCCGCCACCGACCCCAGCGGGCCCGTTAGCGGCGAGCTGCGCGTCCTGCGCGGCGGCGGCTGGCGCTCATTACCCAAGGCCGCTACGGCCGCCTGCCGTGCCAAGGATTCACCCATGAACCTGGACACCTGCCTGGGCTACCCCGACTACGGTTTCCGCTGCGTGCGGCGCGCCCCGCCCGCAACGCCCTGAACGCTTCTGGGAAATGGAGCGGCCGCGGCTCGCGGCCAGCCGACCCGACGGTCGGCGTTCCCAGGGGAAATGGAGCGGCCGCGGCTCGCGGCCAGCCGACCCGACGGGCGGCGTTCCCAGGGGGAATGGAGCGGCCGCGGCTCGCGGCCAGCCGACCCGACGGGCGGCGTTCCCAGGGGGAATGGAGCGGCCGCGGCTCGCGGCCAGCCGACCCGACGGGCGGCGTTCCCAGGGGGAATGGA
>CAIZKT010000692.1:0-3313 GCA_903933565.1 uncultured Victivallales bacterium
CCCGGGCGCTCCAGAGCCGGTGGAGCTGCGGTGGGCTCCACCGCCCGCGGTTTGGTGGAGCTGCGGTGGGCTCCACCGCCCGCGCCTGCGGCCAGGCGCCTCTCCAGGGGATAGGACGGCCGCTCAGGGCCGGACGCCCTGTGTCGTGAGCAGGGCTTGCACCTTGGCCACGCACACGTGTCGCGGCAGCACGTCGTCACGACAGGCGACCACCGCGGCCGTACCCACACCCTGTCCCATATTCACGCAGATCGGCATGACCCGGTAGGAGGAGTGCGCTTTGTGGGTGCCGGAGATGCAGCGTCCTGCCAGCAGGAGCCCGTCGACGCCTTCCGGCACGAAGCAACGGTAGGGGATGGTGTATTTCCCCTTGGCCCGGAAGTGCTTTTGGGCGCCATCCTTATCGAGGCCGCTGCCGCTGAGGTTATGGATATCGAAGTTGAAGCTGGCCCGGGTCACGATCCAGTCGTCGAACTGGCGGGCTTCGACGATGTCCTCCGGCGTCAGGGTGTAGCCGCCCCGGATGTGGCGCGTTTCGCGGACGCCGATGAGCGAGGCGGCGGAGATGACAAAGCAGTGTTCGTACCCCGGCACGGTGCTACGCAGGAAGTCGACGATGGCAGCGATCTGTCGGCGGCAGGCGAGTTCGCCACGGCTGAGGTCGGTCGCGAGGGTGCCGTTGATGCCGATCATGTTGGTCATGTTGACCGTGACGATGCCCGGGAGGGAGGAACGGTAGAGCAGCACGTGCCCGGCCGGAGGCGGCAACGCCGCCTTGCCCAAGTCCTGAATCTTCCCTTTGGGAATCTCGCGGTTATCCTCGAAGGATCCGGGAAGGACGGCCCGCGCCAGGTCGACTCCGGCAACCTTGAACATGATGGTCACCGGCTGCATGCCGCCGTCGGCTTCGCGGCCCAGGCTGAACGGCGCGCCGGCCCGTGCCGCCAGGTCGCCGTCGCCCGAGGCGTCGATGGTGACCCGAGCTGTGTAGGCACTGCGGCCAGACTTATTCTCCACGATCAGCCCCCGGACCCGCGTGGCGTCCAGCAGCGGCGCCGCGGCGACGCTGTAGAGCAGCAGATCGACCCTGGCTTCGACCAGCATCTCGAGCAGGAGGAGTTTGAGCTTCTCCGGGTTGATGACGTGGCGCCAGGCGAGAATTTCCTCCGGGCCGGGCGCCGCCGAGCGCTGCAAGATTTCCTCATAGAGCGGGCCTTCGCTGTCACCGGTCCAGTGGCTCATCAGGCCAGAGGTGGCAATGCCGCCGACCGCGCCGGTCTGCTCCACCAGCAGGACGCGGGCGCCGAGACGGCCAGCGGTAAGCGCGGCGGCGAAGCCGGCGGGGCCGGCCCCCGCCACCACGATGTCGTAATCCCCGGCCACCGGAGTGGACAGCGTTTCCTGGATGGTCTGCATCGGATTCTCCTGGACGATCGACGCGGCTAGCGCCGAGGGCAAGCCCCCGAGCGCCGTGCGGGAAACTCCATGCCGGCCTCCCCGCCGGGTCGCGGGCGGGTTCCTAGACGCGGTGGCCACCCATCTGCGCGATGGTCCGCTCGAGATCGGCCACGCGGGCGGTGGTCTGGCGCGCCGCGCCCTGGCCCCAACTTTCCACATTGAGGCGCAGGATGGGCTCGTTGCCCGAGGGCCGTAGCACGAACCACCAGCCGGAACGGCCGCCCGAATCGGCAAACTCCAGCTTCAGGTCAGGGCTCAGCGCGGCGGTGCGGGTGTAGGGCGTGTCGGCGACAAAAACGCGCTCCAGCCCGGCGAGGGCGGGGTCGGCGCGTACCTCATGGCGCCTGGATGCGGCGGTGGTCTGGGTCTTGGCAAGCGTTTCAAGCACCTCTCCCGGGCGGTCCAACGACGCGAATACGTAGTTGATCTCACCGCTCCAGGCGTAGCGCCGCCGCCAGGGGCGCAGGTGCTCGTCGAGGCGCCGACCCCGGCCGCTCTCCGCCGCGACGCGCCGCAGCATGTAGAGCGCGGTGAGCATGCCGCTGTCCACATGGAAGAACTCCGGGTAGAAGTAGTGGCCGCTGTGCTCGCCTGCCACCACGACCCGCTCCCGGTAGAGGTCATGCCGCATGAGCAGCTTGATCTTGCCGTGGCCCACGGGCGTATCGATCAGGGTGACTCCCGACCGACCACCGAACTGGTCCACCAGCAACTGACTGCAGCAGAGGTTGCGCATCACCACCGCAGGCCCAGAGGCCGTGGACAGCTTGCTCTCGGCGGTCAAGGCAAGGACCTGCGAGGCGGTGATCTCACGCCCGCAGCCATCGACAAAGCCGGCGCGATCGCCATCGCCGTCAAAGCCGATCCCGAGCAACGCCCGCTGCGCCAACACGGCGGTCCGCAAGCGGCTGACGAAGCCCGGTAGGAGCGGGTTAGGGACGCCATGGGGAAAATCACCATCCGGCTCTCGGTCGACGAAGGTGAAACGGAAGCCCCACGCTTCGAGGCGTTCGGCGAGCGGGCCAAAAGCGTGCCCGCCAACGCCGTTGCCGACCGCGACCACAATCGGGTAACGCGCCTCTGTGGTCTGGGGCAAGCTGTGCAGCGCGGTGGCGCCCAGGGCGAATTCCGCAAACTCGACGCGCGGATCGAGTCCCTGCGGCGGCTTCAGTCGGCGGACCGCCTCAGTGCACAACTGCCTTAGCTCCTGTTGATTCAGCGGCCGGGCGCCGGCGAAGACGAGCTTGATGCCGTTGTACTCTTTAGGGTTATGGGAGGCCGTAATCATGGCGCCGCCGGCGTAGCGCTCCGGGTAACGCCCGGTCATGTAGTAGACGTGCTCGGTGGACACCAGGCTCAGCCACTCGACGCGACCCCCACCCAGGCGCACCCCGCGGCTGAAGGCGAGAGCCAATTCGAGGGAACTGACGCGCGCATCGTGTCCGACCACGACACACGGCGGGGCGCTGGCGCCGTCGGTGAGCCTGGCGGCGAAGGCCTCGCCAAAGAGTAAAGCTGCCTCGGCACTGAAAGGGTGCGGCCACAGGCCGCGCAGATCGTCGCGCTTGAGCACGGCACGGATTGCATCGGCATCGAGGATGAGGGGTGTCGCCATCGTCTCGGCTCCCTGGCAACGCCAGCCACCGGCCCCGATGTGCTGGCGCGTGCCGACAAGATAGCGCGGCGGTGCGGCAGGAGCAATCGCGGCGGCGGTGCGACCAGGGCGGTTTCAAGAAACCGGGATGGGCGGCGCAACACCCGTGGTCTGTCTGCCGTATCGGGTTGCGCGAGAACACCCGCCGTCAGGCATGGCACAGGCGCCAAGCCAAAGCGGTGTCGCGGTCGCCGCCGGCGA
>CAIZKT010000693.1:0-16107 GCA_903933565.1 uncultured Victivallales bacterium
CCTGGAGCCCGCGATGCCAAGCCCGTTCCGGGCAGGTTCGCGGTATCCCCGTGCCTGCAAGACCCGTGCCCCTGGAGCCCGCGATGCCAAGCCCGTTTCGGGCAGGTTCGCGGTATCCCCGTGCCTGCAGGACCCGTGCCCCTGGAGCCCGCGATGCCAAGCCCGTTTCGGGCAGGTTCGCGGTATCCCCGTGCCTGCAAGACCCGTGCCCCTGGAGCCCGCGATGCCAAGCCCGTTTCGGGCAGGTTCGCGGTATCCCCGTGCCTGCAGGACCCCAGAGACGGCGGTCCGCCGCGTTCCGGGCGTAACCGGAATGGCACCGCGGCGGTCACCCCAGGCACCCCGAAGGCTACGGCTTCTGCTCCTCGCGCAAGACGCGGGCGACCTCCGCCGGGGCAGCGCCAGGCAGAGCCAACAGGGAAACGGTCGTCGTCCAGCTGGCGCCCGGGGCCAAGCGTGCCGGGGTGTACATCCACTCGGTGGTTGGCGGTTCCCCGCGCCACGAGTAGACCTGGGAGACCTGGTCACGCACGAAGGTCAGCACCACTCCGGCCTCCGGTCCCAGCACCGCGATGCGGTTGCCGACCAAGGCCCCGACGGCGCGCTGGCGCAGGGCCGAGGCGGCGCCGTCAGGCAGGTCACCGGCGGCGCTGACGGTGAAGACACTGTCGCCACCCGGCCCGCGGACCTCGCGGACACCGTCGACCCACGGCACCAGCAACGGGCAGCCGAAAAGCGCCCCCTGACCCGAGCGCTGCAGGGCCTCTCGTCCCGGTTGCAGGACGTGGTGCATCCAGAAGGCCACGGTCCGCTCCGCCTCACCGCGGTTCTCAAGGTCGATTTGCAGCCGGATCTCGGGACGATCTGCCGCGATCCGAAAGGTCTTGCGCAGGCGCAAGCCGCCGAGGAGCGGCGACCCGGCCCATTCGCGTTCGAGAACGACCTCCGCCGCGCCCTCGCGCAGGCCGCGGCTGCGGACTTCGCAGGCGGCGTCCTCGTCGCCGCTCCAGCGTGCCTTCTCCGGCGCCCAGACCAGATCGACCGCGGCGCCATCGCCCTTGGCGCCGGTCGGGGCAACGAAGGTGACGCCGCCAGCGTTCCAGCGGCGGATGCGACCGCCGAGATCGGGGGCAAGCACAAGCTCCTGCGTGGGGGTCTGGATCACGAGTCCGCCCGCGTCGGCGTCCGTGCCAGCCAGAATGCGGATGCCGGCGGCGGTCACATTCTCTTCGCGGACCTCTTCACGGCGGAAGCGGCGTTGCCAATCATCGAGTACAGCCTGGGCGTCATCGGCTGGCGCGACGGCATCCTCAGCCCGAGCGGCGCGCACCAGGATGAAGCGCGTTCCCAGCGGCGGGATACTGAGTCCCAGGCCACTGGCAAGCTCGCTCGCGCCCCAGGCACGGGCGCTGCCGCGGGCCAGGCAATGGCCGGTGCTGAGGTCCTCGACGGTCAGGCCCGCGCCGGGCGGGGCTGTGGCCACGCTCAGACGGACGGCGGCGGCGCGACTGGGGTGGAGGTTGAACACGACGGCCAACAGACTGTCAGCCTGGCGCCAGGCGAGGTGACGCAGGTGCGGGGCCCAGTCGGGGTCACGGGTGAGGCGCTCGCGGCCGTCCTGGCGGTAGAGGCGTTCGCGGTCAGGCAGGCCCTCGGCGCGGACCGCGGTGTCGTCGTGGGTGCCATGCCGGAACCACGACTCCGCGCGGGCAATCTCCGCCATGGCCGCCTGGATCGCGTGCAGATAGGCGCCGTCGAGGTGATCGAACGAGGCGTAGAATCCTCCCCCGCTGCCCCCCGCCGCGGCGATGGCCAGCAGGTTCTGCCGGACCTCGGCCGGGCTGAACACGACGGACTCAGCGGACCAGGCATCGTAGAACGCCGCGGTGAGCACCAGGGTGGGCTTGGTCAAGGTGCGGCAGGTGCGGACCACGTTGTCCACAAAGCGCGCGCCGCCGTGGTACATCATGGGCGTATGCTGATCGGCGACGGCATCGAACTGGCGCACGTCCACGGCTTCGCCGTCGAAGACCTCGCTGCCGGGTGGATCGGGCACCCAATGGGCGCAGATGCTGTTGACCAGCCCCGGGGCGAGGTCGCGGACCAGCTCCGAATGCAGGCGGATGATCTCGGCATTCTGCCACATGCGGAAGCGCGTCCAGGCGGGCCGGTATTGTGCCAGGATGACCTCGGGGGTGACGTCGGCGGCCAGGGCTGGACCGCCGTGGCTGGCGAGCTGGGCCAGACAACGGCTACAGAAGCACGAGCGTGTCGCATCCATGGGCCCGGAACCGCCGACCTCATAGTCATTGCTGATCGCCCAGCAGAGCTCGCGGACCTCAGGCGTCAGCAGACCCTGGAGCCAGGTGCGGTACTCTTGCAGGAAAAGCGGACCGTGGTCGCTGACATACCCCGGGCAGAACACCCCCACCCAGCGCTTACCATCGCGGTCCAGCAGCCAGACCTCTTCCGGGTAGCCGCGGGCGGCCCAGTCGATGCGACCGTAGTTGTGTAACTGAAAGCCGTAGGGGCCAGCGCTGCTCCAGCCCATCCCCAGACGCAGGCGCCAGCCGCGGGCTTTGAGTTCGCGGGCAAGCTCGAGGGTGCGGTCACGGGTGGGCAACTGCGTGCCGCGCACCCCGACCGCTTCGAGGGTGGCGAGCAGGTTGCCGCGCAGCGCCGGGGTGGCCGCCTCAAGCGTGTATTCGTACCACGGCATCAGATCGAACGCCTGCGGCAGGCGCACCGGCGGGAGAGGCGGCAGAGAGGCGAGGCGGACCCGCGCCTCGAGGCCACGGCCCGCTTTGCCCTCCAGGTGGTAAACCAGGTCGCCACCCACGAACCCAGGCTCAGGCTGCAGGAAGGGCGCAAACACGGTGGCCCACGGCGGCGCACTCTGGCCCACGGCCCGCGTCGGGACGGGAATGCGGTAGCGCCGGAAGCCGAGGCCGTCGTGCTGCACCGGCAGTGGCTCTGCCAGGCTCGGCCTGCCGAGATCAGGATGCAGCCACGTGGCGTCGGCGAGCTGGACCCCCTCGGGCAGGTCGAGGAGCAGGACCAACTCCTGGGCTTGGCCGCGATCGCCAACAAAGCCGAAGGCCGGGGCCAGCGCCGCGCCGCTCAGGAGATGGAAGGTGGGGACACCGCCGCTGGCGCTGGCGGTCAAGGCCGTGGGAAAAGCGAGCGCCTGGACTGGGAAGGTGGCCGCTGGCGCCAGGCTCGCGCCACAGTCCGTCAGTGCCGCCCGTGCCACCGTGGCAACGTCGCCGGCCCATACGGTCAGAGCCAAATCGGCCACCAAGCGCGTGCCCGCAGGGTGTTCGAGGTAGCCTGGACTGCCTTGGTCGAGACCGTTGGCGCGCGGATTGGCGAACTCCAGGACGAAGCCGCCCGCCGTCAGCCGACTGGCCAGGTTGTGCTGGCCGCGGAAGCCGGCCCAGGCCTCGAGGTCCGGAAACAGGACCGCGATCCCCTCGGCCCGCGGCCGGACGGCCGCCGCCAGCCAACGGTCGCGCCGGAAGTCGGGGAAGCCGAGAGAGCCGTCCGCCGCCGGCGTGCGGAAGTACGTGCCCGGCGCGGCCTCCGCCAGTGCCGTGGCCGCGCCACTCGGCCCCGGAGACAAAAGCGTATCCGCGTCGGCAGCGGTGACCCAGATGACCCCGAACCGGCGCACCCAGGCAGGCTGCATGAGTTCGGCCTCCCAGCGCAGCCGGACCCAGGGCTTGCCCGCGGCGAAGGTGAAGATCTTATTCACCCGCAACCACGGCGCGAAACCCTGCGTGACCTGGATTTCGGTGGTCCCGTCAGCACGGCCTTGGACCACGGGAGGTTCGGCGCGGGCCATCCATTCCTCGATGGCGGCGGGCTTGGTCGTGTCGTCGCCCGGGGGGCCCAGGGTCACGCTGAGCCCAGGGTTCCAGCCGCCGACTTGGGCCAGCAGGTTCGGGCGCCCCGGCGGGGAAAGCTCGAGCAGTCGCCCGTCAACGCCGATCAGGGCGTGAAGAGCGCCGGTCTCGACCGCGGTCCGACCCGCCGCCGCCGGCGAGACCTCGACGGCCGCGGTGACCAGAACCGGTAGACAGGCCAACCCGATCAGCAGCATCCGCATGTAACTACCTCATGAGCCACGTTGATGAGTCAGCCAGAGTGTTCGTAAGCTGAGTAGACTGGGGCGCCGATGACGGTCGAGAAGCGGGAGTCGACGAGCGCCTGGCGGCTTACCACGGTGCGCTCCAAGGGCGACTGCCCTCGCCTGGCCGAGCACACCTGAGATCCATCTCGCCGCGCCTCAGCGGGACGAAGAGGGGGCACGCAAAGCCCGGAGCGACGGTTCGACCTGCATTCAGGAGATTCGCTACCCGCAAGGTCACACCCTCTCTGCGGGGCGGTTCCCCTTCTTCTGCGGAACTTCGTAGACACCCGCGCGCTCAGCGACCATCAGGCCCTCTGGCATGGGCTGCTGGAAGCGGCCTTCGACGACACCCCTGACGGTGATATCCTCATCCAGCGACTCCCAACGCAAGGCGGTCCCGTTCAGACGCAGCGCGACCTCCTGGAGTTGGTCGTCGCTGGCCCGGTTCAGGATCCGAAACCGGTCGGCGGGAAAGCCCACAGTCCGATAGTCCGTGAGTTCGACGAACACCGTTCTGCCCTCGACCCAGACGCGGACCGCCACCGGTTCGCACTGGCCAGCGCTGTCAGGCGTGATGGAATTCATCGTACTTCCCATGGAGATAGCTGACGTTGGCGAACACCAGGCGTTCTATCTCACGCACCATGTGAGGGGGCATGCCTTTGTTTGCTGCCAGGCTGACGGGATCCAGCCAGAACTTGCACTCCAAGTCTCCTGTCGTGACATGGATGTGGGCTGGCTCGCCGGGTTCGTCGGAGTAGAAGTGAAACCGGTACGGACCTATTCGCAGTACGGTTGGCACTGCTTTGCACCCCTGCGCCAGAAGCACTCCTGCATGCCCAACCACGACGCTAGCATCGTCGGGCTACGCTGACGGACTAATGTACGCCGCGCGGAGCACTGTGTCATGTGGGACAGGCTGCTTCTCATACTACAACCGCAGCAGCCTCTGGGCGCGCTGCCAGGCTTCGGCCAGGAACACGGTGCGGTCCTTGAACTGGGAGTTCCTGAGGTCGGCCTCGAGGAGCAGGCTGCGGGAGTAGCCCAGGCCACGCAGGACACTCATGAGCTGTGGCCAATCCGTGTCGCCCTCGTAGGGCAGCCGGTGGGAATCCTCGCCCGAGTTGTCGTGGAGATGCACGATGCACAGCCGCGGGCCGTATTTCTCCAGGATCTTGAAGTGGTACTCCGAGTGCTCCGGCCGGGCCCCGATGGACACGACCTCGAATCCGGTCTGGCGAATCAACGACATAGCCTCGACGAAGGGCAGCGTGGCGTCGAACGAGGTGCAGATGGCGGGCTTCATGGGCTACTCCTCACGGTGAGGGTGGCCGGGGGCAGGCCGGCGGCCTCTGCCGTCAACCGCAGGTTGCCCGCGCGGGCGCCGGTCTTGAGCACCACCAGACAGCGCCCGCGGTACGCCGGTCGTTCCGGCTGCTGGAAGCTCGCTATGCCGCGAGGGTCGGGACTGCCCACGGCCACGATGGTGCCGGGGCCTTCGAGGCGGAAGCGCACCAGGCTCTCGGCGTCTGGATTGAGCACGCCGGCGGCGTCCCGCAATTCGACGCTCACAAAGCATAGGTCCTGCCCGTCGGCGGCGAGTTGCGTGCGGTCGGGGGTCAGGCGGAGGGCGGCGGCGGCGCCGGCGGTATCCAGGCGCCAGGAGGCCAGCTCCTGGCCCGCGGCGTCGAGGCCGGTCGCCAGCAGCGCCCCGGGTTCGTAGGGCACTTCGTAGGTGGCCGTGAAGCGCGTGCTCCGGGTAGTCGCCTGCGCGCCGAGGTCACGCCCATTGAGCCGCAGCCGCACCTGCGGACAGGACGAGTAGACCCGCACCGTGAGCGGGCGTCCTTCCTGCCCAGGCCAGGTCCACGACTCGCGCTCGTCGGGCCAGCCCCAGCCCCACACCAGCTCCTTGGTCTTACCGGGCGGCAAGGGAGGTTGCACGAAACAGGAGACGGTCGGTTCCAGGCCCCACACCGCGGCCCGGTAGTAGGACTGCGGGCGCCGCCAGCAGCAGAGGTCGAGGTCGCCGCAGTTCGACACGGTCCAGGGCCAGGTGGCGTACAGCGATGGCTCGCCCTCGAAATGCGTGAAGCCCAGCGCCGACTCGCCGAGGTAGTCCATGGCGGTCCAGACGAAGTCGCCGATGACGTAGGGCAGGTCCAGAGTGGCCATCCAGTGCTCGAAGCACTTCAACGGGAACGACTCGGTGCCGGCGATGAGGCGGGCAGGCAGGCGTTCGTGATCGGGGCGGTAGCAGTCTTCGCGGTAGTTGTAACCGCAGACCTCGAGGTGGCCGAACTGGGCATCGAGGGCCTCCCAGGGCTTGGCGCCGGGGTGCGCCCCGATGGCAACGGCGCGGCTCGGGTCGAGCGCCCGCACCCAGGCACTCAGCCCGCGCCCGCGTTCGGCGCCCTCGGGAGTGGCCTGTTCGGGAATCTCGTTGCCGATGCTCCACATCACGACGCTGGGGTGGTTGCGGTCGCGGCACACCATGGCCTCGATGTCGCGCTCCCACCAGGCCGCAAAGAAGCGCCCGTAATCCCGCGGGCTCTTGCCTTGGTTCCAGCAGTCGAAGGCCTCATCCATCACCAGCACCCCCAGGCGGTCGCAGGCGTCTAGGAAGCCCGGCGAGGGCGGGTTATGGCTGGTCCGGATGGCATTGAAACCCGCGGCCTTGAGCAGCTCGACCCGACGCTCTTCCGCCCGGTCGTAGGTGCAGGCCCCGAGGCAGCCATTGTCGTGATGCACACAGCCCCCGCGCAGCTTCAGCGCCTGGCCGTTGAGCCGAAAGCCGCGCTCGGCGTCCATCTCGACATGCCGAATGCCGAAGACGGTCTCGACCCGGTCGAGGGGCTGACCCGCCCGCCGCAGCGTGCTGACCAACCGCTGGAGCACGGGCGTCTCGGGAGACCACAGCGCCGGCGTGGCAACCGTAAGCTCCTGCTCGACGGTCTGGCGCCCGGCCACGACCACGCACGGCGACACGACCGTGGCCAGGGTCTGGCCCGCCGCGTCGACCACCGTGGTTGCCAGTTCCGCCGCACCGTCGGCCACCGTGGCCCACTCCAGCGTCGTCTGCACCCGCACCAGCGCGCGTGCCGCCGAGACCTCAGGCGTGGTGACAAAGACGCCCCACGGCTCCACCCGATCCGCGCCGGTCATGGTCAGCCAGACGTGCCGGTAAATCCCCGCACCCGGAAACCAGCGGCTGCTCTTTCCAGACGCATCTACCTTGACTACAATGACATTCGGCTCCGTGCCGAAACGTAGGTGTGGCGTCACGTCGAGGTGGAAACCGGTGTAGCCATAGGGATGCTCGCCGAGGCAGACGCCGTTGCACCACACGGTGGCGTTCATGTAGACGCCGTCGAAGGTGAGGGTGACGTGCCGGCCGCGCTCGGATTCTGGCAGGCTGAAGCGCTTGCGGTACCAGCCCAGGCCGCCGACGGTGAAGCCCTGCGCGCCGCCGCCCTCGGCCGTCGAGTCAAAGGGACCGGAACGCCGCGGGGCTACTGCTGCCGGCGCCGACCCCGTGACCGTGGCCGGGCTCAGCGCGGGCAGGTCCTCGACGCTCCAGTCATGGGGCAGATCGACCCCGCGCCAGCCGGAGTCGTCCAGGTCGGGGGCTTCGGCGCCAGGCGCATCCCCGCGCTGGAAACGCCAGTCGCGATCGAAGCGCTCGGTCCGCCGCGGCGAGGCCGAGGCGAGCTCGGCAGACAAGGTCTTCTTGGCCATGATCAACTCTCCGTCAGTGCGTGCTCCCGTTGCCGTCAACAGGCGCGCCTCCGCGACGCCGCGCGCTAACATAGCACACGGCGGCCGAACTCAGAGAGATCACGGGGTCAACCCTCGACTTTTAGCTTCACATTGACAAATTCAACCTCGAAGGGGAAGTACGTGTGGGGCCGTGGAGGTTTGCCCTCCAGCAGGGCCTCAGGCGCGTCGTGGGGGAACGCGACGCAACGGCAAGCACGCCTGTGATCCTGAACCCGCCCTGGTCCGACCGGCGGCGCCATTGGCATCCTGGCGTCCCGGCTGTACTTTCATTCAGCGTGGCGTAGGACGCAGCACAGAGGGCAATTCTATGGCAGCGCCAACCAACACCTCTATGGTCACCCCGGACGACTTGCTCCGACGCATCGAGTTGCACCTGCAGTACACCCGTGGTCGCAGTCTGGCTTCGGCCTCGGACTTCGACAAGCTCTGGTGTCTGTGTCACGCGATTCGGGACTTCGCTCTGGACCGCATGATCGCCAGCGAGCGGACGTACATCGAACAGGACGCCAAGCACGTCTTCTATGTGTCGATGGAGTTTCTGATTGGCCGACTGCTGGCCAACAACGTCATCTCGCTGGGGTTGCGGACGGCGGTGGAGCAGGTGATGCCGCGGCTGGGGTCGGAGGCGGAAGCCCTGTTGGCGTTGAAGCCCGACGCTGGCCTCGGCAACGGCGGACTGGGCCGCCTGGCGGCGTGCTTCCTGGATTCGCTGGCGACGCTCGAATACCCTGGCTATGGCTATGGCCTCCGCTACGAACACGGCATGTTCCGGCAGGATTTCGCCAATGGCTGGCAGACCGAGCGGCCCGACGACTGGCTGAAGTTCGGTTATCCGTGGGAAATCGTGCGGCCCGAGGACACCGTGCCGGTACTGGCCTATGGGCGCCTCGAAGATGTCGGCGTGGCCGGCGCCCAGCCAATCTGGGTCGACTGGCAGATGATTGAAGGGGTGCCCTACGACATCCCGATCATCGGCTACGGGGTCAATAACGTCAACGCGCTCCGGCTCTGGCATTCGCGGGCGGCGGAGGACTTCCGGCTGGACATCTTCAACCAAGGCGATTACGTCCGCGCCGTGCAGGAGAGGAACTGGGCCGAGACGATTACCCGGGTGCTGTATCCTTCCGAGAACACCCATGCCGGCAAAGAACTGCGCCTGCTCCAGGAGTACTTCCTGGTTGCCTGCTCGGTACGGGATGCCACGCGGCGACATCTGAAGCGGCACAAGGACCTGGCCAACTTTGCCGTCAGGAACGCTATGCAGCTGAATGACACACACCCGGCGCTGGCGGTCGCGGAACTGATGCGCTTGCTGGTGGACGAGCACGATCTGCCCTGGGAAGCGGCCTGGGAGATCACCGTCCCGACCTTTGGGTACACCAATCACACCCTCTTACCCGAGGCCTTGGAGCGCTGGCCGGTGCCCCTGTTCGAGCGCGTGCTGCCGCGCCACCTCTCGATCATCTATGAGATCAACCGCCGCTTCCTCGACGATGTGCGCCTGTTCTATCCCGGTGATGACGCCAAGGCGCGGGCGCTGTCGCTGATTGAGGAAGGGCCGGTGAAGCAGGTCCGCATGGCCAACCTCGCCATCGTGGGCAGTCACTCGGTCAACGGCGTGGCCAAGCTCCATTCGGATCTGGTGAAGTCAAACCTGGTGCCCGACTTTGCCCAACTCTGGCCGGAACGCTTCAGCAACAAGACCAATGGGGTCACCCAGCGGCGCTGGTTGCTGGCCTGCAACCCGGGCCTGGCGGCACTCATTTCCGCCGCCATCGGCGAGGGCTGGATTCGCGACCTCGAGGAGCTGCGGCGCTTGGAGCCCTTGGCGGATGACACGGCCTTCCTCGACCGCTTTCTGGCGGTGAAGCTGGAGAACAAGCGCCGACTGGCCAAGGTCATCGCCGCACGCGGCGGCCCTGCCGTCAGCCTGGATTCGCTGTTTGACGTGCAGGTCAAACGGCTGCACGAGTACAAACGGCAGTTGCTCAACGCGCTGCACATCGCGGCGCTGTACCGGCGCCTGAAGGCGAATCCGGCGCAAGATATGGTGCCGCGCACCTTCATCTTCGGCGCCAAGGCCGCGCCGGGATACCACCTGGCCAAGCGCATCATCAAGTTCATCAATTCGCTTGGCGACGTCATCGCCCGCGACCCGGAGGTGCGCGACCGACTGCGCGTCGTGTTCCTGCCGGACTACAACGTCTCGCTGGCCGAAGTCATCATCCCCGCGGCCGATCTTTCCGAACAGATTTCCACGGCTGGCAAGGAAGCCTCCGGCACCGGCAATATGAAGCTGGCATTGAACGGCGCGCTCACCATCGGCACCTGGGATGGGGCAAACATCGAGATCGCCGAAGCGGTCGGCCTGGACAACTTCTTCGTCTGCGGCCATCGTGCCGAGGAGATTGAGCGTCTGACTCGCGAACACTCCTACCGCCCGGCCGCGTGGCTGGAGCAGGACGACGAGCTGCGGGGCGTGGTGGAGGCGATCTGGCGGGGCGACTTCAATCAAGGTGAAGCGGGGTTGTTTGACGACATCGCCCGCACCTTGACCGAGTGGGGTGACACCTACTACCATTGCGCCGACTTCCGCAGCTACGTTGACGCGCAGCAGCGGGTCTCGGACCTCTTCCGCGACCGCCGGGCGTGGGCGCGCCGGGCGCTGCTGAACGTCGCCCGCATCGGCTATTTCTCCAGCGACCGCGCCATCCGGGAATACGCCCAGGAGATCTGGGGCCTGCGGCCGATTCCGGTCGCTCTGGCGGCGACGGCCCCCCACGCCGCGACCACGGGGAAGCAGAAACCGCCCGCTCGCAAGACGGGCCGCTGAAGCAGAAAGACACTTACCATGGCACTCCTGCTCGAGAAAAAGAATGGCCTGGGGCTGGTCACCCTCACGGGTTCGCTCGATGCCTCGGTGGTGGCCTCCTTCAGTCCGCAGACCGCCGCCTGGCTGGAGTCGCAACCCGAGCTCAAACAGGTCGTGGTTGACCTTGGCGAAGTGACCTTCATGGACAGCGCCGGCTTGGGGGCGCTGGTTGGCCTGCTCAAGCGTCTGGCAGCTCGGGGCGGTGACCTGCGCCTCGCCCGGCCCCGGCCCGGGGTGAAGCTGGTGCTGGAGATCACGCGCGCCAACAAGATATTCGCCCTCTTCGCCACGCTTGACGAAGCCCTGGCGCCCGCCCCCGCCAAGCCCTGAGAAGCGGTGTCCGGTGAGGCTCCTGCAAAACCCTCGGCTTCTCCGGCATCCCGCCTGGAGCCTGCGGTCCGCTCGGGCGTGGCCAGGGCGGCGAGGGTGGGGATACCGCGAACCCGGCCCCGGCGGGTCCTTGGCATCGCGGGATCCATATCGCGCGGCGGCCTTGTGGAATGCGTGTGGCAAGGTCGCCAACGGCGACCGCGACACCGCTTTGGCTTGGCGCCGGTGCCATGCCTGACGGAGTATGTTATCGAGCAACCAGATACGTCAGACAGACCACGGGTTGTTGCGCTGCCCAGCCCGGTTTCTTGAAACAGCCCTGGTGCCGTGAGCCTTCGGCTCGAAAACCTAGGCCCGCCAGGCCATGATCGAACAACGGAGAACAAGCCCATGATCACCCGAGGTGTCTGGCTGGGGTGCAGCCTGCTGGTCCTGTTCGTCGTGCCGCTGCAGGCGCAGCGGGTCGTGACGTCCGGCGGGTTGAAGCTGGAATTCGGCCAGGACGGCAGCGTTACCGGCCTCGCGGTGGGCGACAAGCCCTGGCCCTTGGCCAAAGCAGCGCTCTCCGGCCTGCTCCTGCGCGACGTTGCCGCAGAGGGCCCGTTCGTGGCTGCCGGGGGCGCGCTCACCGCCGTGGCGGATGGGCTGGCGCAGACGGGCATCAACGCCCTGCTCAAGCTGGACATCGAGGCGACCTATCGGGCCCGTTCGGGGGCGATCGAGGTCAAGGGCTTCATTCACGACCGCTCGGCTCAGGACCGCGCTATCACGGTACGTCTGGCACTGCCCGTGGAGGCCGCGGGGGGTCTCTGGTGGCAGGATCTGCTGAACCATGAGACCATCGGCAGCGACGTCTACGCCAATCTCCATAACACCGGCGTGGGCGCCACCGGCAACACCTCCGCCTTCCCCTGGGCCGCCATCTCGGCCGCGCCGGGCGAGCTGTGCCTGGGTGTGCCGATGAACCGCTTCGTGGTCCACCGCCTCGCCTACGACGGGCAGCTCAAGAGCTTCACCCTGGATGTCGACTTCGGCCTCAGCCCGCTGACGAAAGCCTTTCCCTCGCGCGCCGACTTCGCCTTCGTCATCTACAGCGCTGACCCGCGCTGGGGTTTCCGCGCTGCCACCGCGGCCTACTATGCCCTCTTCCCCGACGCCTTTGTCCGACGCGCCGAGAAAGAGGGGCTGTGGATGCCCTTCACCGAAATCTCCAAAGTGCAGGATGCCGAGGACTTCAATTTCGCCTTCCAGGAGGGTGCCACGAAAGTCGCCTGGGACGAAGCCCATGGCATCAACAGCTTCAAGTACATCGCACCTCATTGGGCCATGCTGTGGATGCCGGAACAACTGACGAAGCCGACGCGCGAGTTCGTGCAGCAGAAGCTGGCCGCCGATCTCACCTCTACAGATGCCTCCGTGCGCCAGGCGGCGCAGGTCATCGTCAACGGCGCGGGCAAGAATGCGCAGGGCGAGTACCATTACACCATCGGGCAGGCCCACTGGGCGCCCCACAAAACCGGCTATATGGGTTGGTATGCCATGTACGCGGCCAACGCCGACCCAGACCTCGCGCAGCTGGGGAAGGGTCCCACGACCGGCACCGAAGCGCTGGCCACAGTCGACCGTGAGATGGCGACCTACAACCGGCCGGGCGCATTCCTGGACGGCTTCTACTTCGACGGGGTGGACGAACGGCCGCTGGACAACTACGCCACCGAGCACTTCCCCTTCGCCGCCGCGCCCCTCACCTTCGGCACAGACACCCGGCGCCACTGCTGTGCGGGGCGTTCACTTCCTACAAGTTCGTCCAGCGCGTGGCTGAGAAGATGTGGGCGACCCAGCGGCTGACCATGGCCAATGGCGTCCCCTCGCAGTTCCCGTTCTCGACCTACTACCTCGACATCGCCGGTTCGGAGCGCGAACCGTCCATCGAGAGCGAGCCCGTGCCCCGCAGCTACCTGGCCTACGCCCGGGCCCTGCTCTACCACAAGCCACTGGTGCTGCTCTACAAGCCCCGTCTCGAGGAACGCTTTGACCGCGACCTCTCTCCCTACCTGGTGGACTACATGCATGCCTGTCTGCCGTATGCGGCCGAGCCCAGCCTGTTCATGCTCTTCAGCGATACGGACCCCAGTTTCTACTACAACTTCTGGGAGCGCCCCGACTGGTACAACCGCTACCGTTCGATCTTCATCGACTTCCTGCCTTTGGTCAAGCGCCTGGCTCTGGCCGGCTGGGAGCCGGTTACCCAGGCGCGAGCCAGCGACCCGAGCATCGTGGTCGAGCGCTTCGGCAGCCAGGACCTGCATCTCGTGGCCCACAACCCCGCACGGCAGGGGGCGCCCGTGACCTTCACCCTTGAGGTCGACGCCGGGCTGCCCGTCGGCTCGCTGGCCTGTGCCGTCAATCTCGTGGATGGTGCCGCCGTACCGGTTCTGCCTCGCCCCGAGGGGGGCGTGCGCCTGCAACTCACGCTTGCCCCGCGGCGGTCGGCGGTGCTCGCTTTCGCCGCGCAGCGGCAGCACTTGGTCAGCTTCGACCTCGGCGAGGCGGCACGCTACGGCGAGATTGCCGTATCCCGGCTACAGGACAAGCTGAACCCGACCAGCGACCTCGACTTCAAGTCCGACCCCGGCGACACCGGCACGCCCGCGGGCTTCGCGCCGTACCGCGAGGGCGAGGTAACCTTCAGCTCTGAGCGGCAGGCCTGCCATTCCGCACCGCGTTGCACGAAGGTCGTGCTCAGCGGCAAAGCGCGCGCCGTCCAGACCGCGCAACTCCGGGTCCAGCCTGGGATCACCTACCGTTTCTCGATGTGGGGGAAAGCCGACCTCCCGACGCCGGGAACCGTCAGCTTCTATGTCCGTTGGAAGGATGAGCTTGGCAAGGATGGCAAGACCCTCGACCGCGCGCCGCTCACCGCCACCAGCGACTGGAAGCAGCTCGAGCTCACCGCGACCGCCCCCGCCACCGCGACTGCGGTCATGCTGGCCCTGGTCGGTACGCACCAGGGCGAAGGCACGGGCACGGTCTGGTTCGATGACCCCAGTGTGGTTGCCCTCGGCGAGAACGGACAGCAGACCGCGCTTCTGCCAGCCCTTCCGGTGACGCCGTCGGCCACGGCTACACGACTGGCGGCCGAGCTCCAGCAGCGCCGCGAGCAACTGCAGAAGCTCCTGGTGTCGGCCCCCGACGCCACCGACGCCAGCGCGGCCTGCGCGCGGATCCTGGCGCTGGCCACAGAGCTCGACCAGCAGGCCGCGGGGGTGCGTCGGGAAACGCCCGAGTACGCCAACGTCGCGGCCGCACTGGACGTGAGTGCCGGACGTCTGCGTCGTGCCGGCGGCGTGCTGGCCGCCTGGCAGTTGACTCTCACCGGCGGCGGCCAGGTCGCCCTGGGCGAGACGCCGCAGTTTGTGGTGCAGGTCCAGGCCGGAGCGCTGCCCCTCGAACAGGTGTCCGTCGCGCTGCAAGGGGAAGCCGGCCCGGTTGGCGGACCCGCTCCGGCCCCCTTCGCCCTCAAGGTGGGCGAGAGCAAGACCTTCAGCTTCAGTAGCCCTGCTCCGGGCTCAGTCGGGACCAGCCAGCGCCTCAAGGCCAGGGCTCGCGCCAGCGTTGCCGGAGGACACGTCCTGACCCTCGAACGCGAGGCCTCGTACAGCCTCGTCTCACCCTGTGAAAGCACTCTTCAGGATCTGGGGCAGGACGAGGATGGGCGCGTGCGTCGCCTGCTGCTCAACGCCTGCAACCGGCGGCGCGAGAAGACGCTGCCCGTGCATGTGACCGTCTCCCCACCCCAGGGCTTCACCGCCTCGGTGACGGATCAGACCATCGATATCGCACCTGGCGCGGAGCTGAAGTTACCGATCAGCCTGACGGTCGGCGGCAGCGAGCCGAGCGGCTGGCTGGAGGCCACGATTAAGGCCACCTGGGAAGGCGGCGAGCAGTCCCACCCGTACGCCCAGCTCTACTGCCCGGCCAGCGCCAACCGGCTCACGAACCCTGGCTTCGAGGGCAGCCAGGATACGACCGCCACGGGGTGGGCCCCGGCTGGCAAGAGCGGCTACACCCTCGACGCCAAGATCGCCCACGCCGGCAAGCAGTCGGTCCGAGTGAGTGGTCCCGCGGCCGGGGCCCGGCAGCGGCTCGAGTTGAACCAGTCCGTCGCCAGGCCGCTCATACTGCGCGGCTGGAGCCGCTGCGAGCAACCCGGCGAGCCGCCCGCCGCCGTCATGACCATCGGCCAGACCGAACAGGCCCCAAGCGCCGCCGCGCGGCGCTCGGCAGACTACGCCCTCTACGTTGACCTGCACTACATGGCCGGCGGGGCGCTCTATGGTCAGGTCGCTACCTTCGACCCGACCGCCGCGGGCTGGCAGTTCTCCGAGAAGATCATCTCCGTGAACCAGCCGGTCAAGGACGCCACCGTCTACCTGCTGTACCGCCACCCGTCCGGCAGCGCCTGGTTCGATGACGTTCTTCTGGCCGAGGCCGAACCGAACCTGGCCCTGCTGCCCGGCGTCATGGCCAAGACCGACAGCAGCTACCAAGGCTACACCCCCGCCGCCCTAACCGACGGCGTCACCGACACCGCTGGCCTCCCGTGGGACAAAGCCGCCTGGGCCTCCGACGACGCCGCGCGCGAGCACTGGGTCGAGTTGACCTTCCCCCGCGAGGTCACCCTGCAGACCGTCCTGCTCTACTGGGCCGTGGACGTGGGCAACACCTGGACCTCGTGCCGCTACGCAATCCAGGTCCTTGCCGATGGCGCCTGGCGCGACGTGGCGACCGTCGCCGGACAAAGCCAGCGGGATCTGTCGGTCCACCGCTTCGCGCCGGTCGCGACCACGCGCCTGCGCCTGTTGCAGCCGGCAGGCGGTGGGCCGGTGACACGCCCGAACCTCCTCTGGCTGCGGGAGATCGCGGTGCTGCCCGTGCCCACAATACCGGAATGAGACGTGCCGACGCGGTTCCCCTTCCGATCCGGAGATCG
>CAIZKT010000694.1:0-3782 GCA_903933565.1 uncultured Victivallales bacterium
CGTTAGCAATTCGGAACTAGTCGGAACGTAGGTTTACAAAGGCTGGCCTTATGCCGACAATACCACCCAATTCAAGAAACAGCCGGACCCGATGAGCTACACGATTGCCTTGACCGAAGACATCTCATTTGATTCCGTCGGCAAAGGCCAACTTAGCCTCGGCGCACAGAGTGATTTGTGGGATGAATCTCTCCCAAAAGTTAACCCTTTCCCTAGCCTGTGCAAGAATATCACGTCCTACGACATTGCCAGTCCATATCGCAAAACAAATCCAGCAATCCTGAACACCGTCGCCGAAAAGGCTGAGGTGCGGACGAAAATTGTGAATGCCCTCGCTAAAGGACATCCCGTGTTGATTGGATTGTACCTGGACAATAGTTTCTACAACGCAAGCACGAGAGGCTTGGTCCCTCTGCCTAACTTGGCCACCTTCCAACCCATAGGCGGGCACACCGTGGTGATTATCGGCTATGGACCTTACATATCATCAAATCCACAAACGATGTACTTCAAGGCAATCAATAGCTGGGGCTCGAAGTGGGGCGACAAAGGCTATCTTTACTTCCCGGATGAATACATTACCAATGTCAACCGATTCCAAGCAGAGATATTTGATATGTGGCATCCGTCAAATCCACGCAACTGAATTCGGCGGAGTGAAGAGAAGGCTCGGGGCGATACCGTTTCGCCCCGGGCGGTACGGCGTGATGTTTTCCTGATCCGAGGAAGTCACGAGATTAGTAGGCCGCGGTCGGGATTTCGATATTCTACGGTTCTCCTACCAGCCCCCCCCCTAGGGAACTGACCTGCTCCCGTGGTTTCAGCGCACGTTGAAACGGCCCGCCCCAGCGGCGACATTACGCCACACTCAACCAACCCCGAGAACGACTCTTGTCAGAGGCGGTCCGTCGCCGTCGGCGACCCCTTTCCCCCCTATGCCCATCGTCGCAGCAACGCAACTGACCAAGAGCTTTCGGGTGGCGGACAAGGATCCTGGCGCGGTCGGTACGTTGCGCCATTTCCTGCGGCGCCGCTACCGCACGATCACGGCAGTAAAGGACCTGTCGTTCGCGATTGAGCCGGGGGAGATCGTCGGTTTTCTGGGGCCGAATGGCGCCGGCAAGACCACGACCCTGAAGATGCTGGCAGGACTGATCTGTCCGAGTTCGGGGCAGGCCACGGTGGCCGGCCACGTCCCCTTCCGCCGCGAGCATGGCTTTCTCCGGCGCATCACCATGGTCATGGGCCAGAAGCAGCAGCTCATCTGGGATCTGCCGGCGCTGGATTCGCTACGCATCAACGGGGCCGTGTACGAGATCCCCGCTGACGAGTGCCAGCGGCGCATCGCGGATCTGGCGGCGATGCTGGCCCTCGGCGACCATCTGCGGCAGCCCGTCCGCAAGCTCTCGCTGGGCGAGCGCATGAAGGTCGAGCTGATGGCCGCGTTGCTGCACCGGCCGGACGTGCTGTTTCTGGACGAGCCCACCCTCGGGTTGGACGTCAACGCCCAGGTCTCGGTGCGGGATTTCCTGCGCGAGTACAACCGCCGTTACCAGGCCACCATCCTGCTCACCAGTCACTACATGGCCGACATCACGGCCCTCTGCGCCCGCGTCCTTATAATCCACGAGGGCGCCCTGATGTACGACGGCAGCCTGGACGGCATCGTCCGGCGCTTCGCGCCCTTCCGTGAAGTCCGCCTGGAACTCGGCGAGCCCTGCGCCCCGGATGGCCTCAAGGCCTACGGCGAGGTGGCCAGCATCGAGGGGCGGGCGGTCCGCCTCATCGTCGTCCGTGATCAACTCACCCAGACGGTGGCACGGCTGCTCAACGACCTGGACGTGCGCGACCTCACCGTCAACGACCCGCCCATTGAGGAGACCATCGGCCGGATCTTCGCGAGGAAGAATAGCGCGTGAGGCAGTTCCTGCACAAACTGCGCGTCTTCATCGAGGTGAGCTACGCCGACATGCTGGAGTACCGTGCCGAAATCCTGCTCTGGGTTCTCTCCAGCATCATGCCCTTTGTGCTGATGGGGGTGTGGATGCAGGCCAGCGTCGGCGCGCCGGGCCGACTGGGAATGGGCACCGCGGAGTTCGCACGCTATTTCCTCTGCGTCTTTCTGATTCGCCAGCTCACCCTGGTGTGGGTCATCTACGAGTTCGAGCAGCACGTGGTGCAGGGAACCCTGTCGGCGCGGCTGCTGCATCCCATCGATCCCTTTTGGCGCTTTTTCTGCGACCATCTGGCGGAGCGCCTGGCGCGGCTGCCATTTCTGGCGCTGGTGACGGCGGTGTTTTTTGCCCTCTACCCGAGCTCCTTCTGGCTACCCGGCCTGCGTTCACTAGCCATGGCCCTGGCCTGCCTGCTGATGGCCTTTCTGTTGCGCTTCATCATGCAATACGCCTTTGCCATGATCGCCTTCTGGTCGGAACGGGCCAATGCGATCGAGGACCTGTGGTTTTTCGCCTACCTGTTCCTCTCTGGTTACCTGGCGCCGCTGACGCTCTTCCCCGAGCCAGTCCGCCGCCTGGCGGAATGGACGCCCTTCCCTTACCTGATCTACATGCCGGCCCGCATCCTGATGGGCCAGCCGACGGCGGTGCTGCGCGGTTTGACCGTGAGTGCCGTGTGGGCGGTGCTGTTCTTCATCATGTACCGGGTCCTCTGGCGCGCTGGGCTGAAGCGCTACTCGGGGATGGGGGCCTAAGCCGGCACGATGCGACGCTATCTGAAAACGCTGAGGCTGTTCTGGTCGGCCGCCGTGGCCGCGGAGATGGAGTATCGCCTGAACTTTGTGTTGGCGACGATCACCAGCCTGGGGAATCTGGCAGGGAGCCTGTTTGGGCTGTCGCTCTTCTATGCCAATGGCGCGAGCCTGGGCGGCTGGCGCTGGGAAGAGGCCATGATCGTTCTGGGCCTGGCGGTGTTCCTCGAAGGCTTCAGCAGCACGTTCCTCCGCCCCAACCTGGGACGGATGGTGGAGCAGGTGCGCTCTGGAACCCTCGACTTTGTCCTGCTCAAACCCATCGACCCGCAGTTCTGGCTGTCCACCCGGAACCTCTCGGTCTGGGGTTTCCCAAACCTGCTCTACGGCCTGGGGGTCATCGCCTACGGCGGCTCGCGGCTGGGCCTGGCGCCGCACTGTTACCTGGCCGGGGTGTGGCCGTTGGCCATGGCGCTGCTGATCCTCTACAGCCTGTGGTTCATGCTCAGCACCACCAGCCTGTGGTTCGTCAAAATCCACAACGTCACCAACCTGCTCAGTGGCCTGCTCGAGGCGGGGCGCTTCCCCGTGCCGGCCTACCCGGCCCTCTACCGCGTCGTACTTACCTTCGTGGTCCCGGTGGCGCTGCTGACCACGGTGCCCGCCAGCGCCGTGCTGGGGCGCCCGTGGGGCGTGCCCTGGCTCGCTGCGTTGCTGCTGGCCGCCGGGCTGGTCATCCTGTCCCGCAGCTTCTGGCGCTTTGGCCTGCGCCACTACACCAGCGCCTCGAGCTGAGGACGACTCCGAAGTCTAGAAGCCGCAACGGCGCCCAGGGCGCACGTCTGTTCCGTGGGTGGTGACTACAGGGTTCAGCCGGGCCCCCGGCTGGGGCCGGACCTACCGGAATGAGACTTCCAGCCTTCGCGGCCTTGAGCGTTGAGAGTTGAAGGTTGAGCTTTTTTCGACCTGTGCAATATGGAAGTCCGCCTGGAGCGCTGAAGGCGCGCGGCCATACCAGCCCAGGGCAACGCCCTGGGAATAGGATAGTTATGGGTTTGAGCCCTGTAGGGGCGAG
>CAIZKT010000695.1:0-5613 GCA_903933565.1 uncultured Victivallales bacterium
ATAACTTACTCTTTGCCAGTGCGTTACTCTCTGTGCTCTCGGTGCTCTCTGTGGTTGACAGAATTGAGAATCGAATGGCCCTGACCTCTTCTTGGTGTTCTTGGTGTTCTTGGTGGTTGAAATGGCCATTCATGAATAAGGCAGGCTAGGCGAACCGCGGTTCCACCCAATGTCGGCAATATCGCGCTTCCTGGCTTCGACCGCATCGTCGTGATCGGTTAGCTGCCTGGCCTGGCGCACTCGACAGGGACGGCTGGGGTGGGTACGTTGTGCGCTGGTATTCCCCGGAGGCCATGCGACCATGCCGCACCCACAATTTGACCGTAATCGGCTCGATGTCCGCCCTCTGCGGGAGCGTGAGAACAAGGTCCGCATCGAGCCGGACCACGTGCCGCCGGGGACGGTTCCCGGGCCCTTGTCCGCGGCCACGGCGGCGGCGGTGGCGGAGACGGCTCAGCGTCTGCGGCAGGCGCGGGCCGCGGGTCGGCCGGCGATCCTGGCCTTCGGGGCGCACGCCATCAAGAACGGGCTTGGACCCGTGCTTATCCGTCTGCTCGAGGAGGGCTGGCTGCAGCACCTGGCTACGAACGGGGCCGGCATCATCCATGATTGGGAGTTCGCCTTCCTGGGTGAGTCCAGCGAGGATGTGCGGGGCAACACGGCCCGGGGCCGGTTCGGCCTCTGGCAGGAGACCGGATTCCACCTCAACCTGGCACTTCTGCTGGGCGCCTATGACGGCCTGGGCTACGGCGAGAGCGTCGGTCGCCTGATTCATCACGACCGCCATCTGGTGCCCGGCCGCGACGAGTTACTGGACGCCATCAGCCGGGTCCAGGACTCCCCGGAGGCAGCCGAACATGCGGCCGCCGCGGCCGATGTGCTGGCGGGGCTCGAGCGCCAGCAGGTGCCCCCTGGGCTGATTGAGGTCCCGCATGCCTGGAAGCGCTTCAGCGTGCAGGCGGCCGCCTACCGGCTCGGGGTGCCCTTCACGGCGCATCCGATGATCGGCCACGACATCATCTACACTCATCCGTTGAACCACGTGGCGGCGATCGGCCGGACCGCACAGCGCGACTTTCTCTCCTTTGCCCACAGCGTCTCTCGCCTCAACGGCGGAGTGTATCTCTCGGTGGGTTCGGCGGTGATGTCGCCGATGATCTTTGAGAAGTCGCTGTCGATGAGCCAAAACCTGGCCCTGCAAGCGGGGCAGAGCATCCGCGACCACTTCATCGTGGTGGTGGACTTGGCCGAATCGCGCTGGGACTGGTCCCAGGGCGAGCCGCCGCCCGAGTCGCCGGACTACTACCTGCGTTACTGCAAGACCTTCAGCCGCATGGGCGGGACGATGCGCTACGTCTCCGCGGACAACCGGGATTTTCTGCTGGCGCTGAGTCAGGAACTCGGGGTGAGTTGAGCCGCATCGAGGAAGGCGAGGTAGTTGCGGATGACCACGTCGGGGACCTCGGGGTCGAAAGGGCCAGCGCTGGGGGAAAGGATGAAGCGTCGGTCGCCGACCTCGCGGAGAATATCTTGCACCAGGCGCTGCATGCCGCCGGGAGGCAGGGCCCGGAAGTCGTCGTACTGGACGTTCCCGATCAGCGTGATGCGCTCTTCCGTGAGGCGGTAGGCTTCGGCGAGGGTGCAGTTGCCGATCGGCGGGGCCTCGATGGTGTGCAGGCCGTCGGCGCCCATGGTGACGAAATCGGGCAGGATCTCCCGGATCTGGCCGTGGTAATGCTGGATGACGCGTTTGCCGTAGCTGTGGATGAGTGAGATCAGTTCCTTGGCAAAAGGGACCACCCAGCGCTGGAAGGTCGCCCGGCTGACCAGTGGCGGCGATGCCATCTCACTGCCGACCAGGAAGTAGACCTCCGCCAGATCGTGCTCAAGACAGTAGCGGTAAACCATGCGGTACCGTTCCATGACTCGCTCCAGCCAGGCCTCGACCACGTCCGCGTGGGTGAGGGAGAAGATGGCATACTCCTCCAGGTTGCAGGTGTGGTAGAGCGGGCCGATGGGTTCGCCCAAGTCCAGCATCATGGCCCCGTAGGACACCGGGAACTCGGCGCGCTCCGCCAGGTACCGCGGTAGTTGCTGGTCCAGCGTGCGGTTGATGCGGGTCGGGTCGGTCTCCACGGGCAGGCAGCAGTAGGCTTCCAGGTCTGCGGCCGAGCGTATCAGGCGGGTGACCACGGTGCCCTGCGCGGTCTGCACGTGCTCGCAGGCAAGCTCGATACCGCCGTAGCGCAGGCAGGTCCGAGTGCCCTGGCGCCCGGGCTCGGATACGGCTTCCCGCGACGAGACGACCTCCGGCGCGTGCAGTGCGGCGCCCAGCCAGCGGCGGTTGAGCATGATGGCCCGGTTCTTCGAGGCCTCAAATACCGGCATGTAGGCGGGGTGGGTGCGCACATCGACGTAGCAGCCCAGTGGGTGGTACGGGAAGAGCAACCACACCGGCACCTGGTCCACCGGCTCTCCGGCGAGAGCCCGAAAAAGTCGTTCACGTGGGGTCAGGCGAGTTGTGCAGCGAGCCATCGGAGATCCCTCCCTGGGGTCACGGGCGGCGCTCGCCGAAGGGCTCGCCCTGGGCGAAGACGGTCACGTAGGCCCGCGGGTTCACTCCGGGCTGAGGTTCACAGGCGAAGTGGACCTGGTTGTCACCCGGGCTGAGGGTGGGCGCCTCGCCTTCCGGGGTGACGGTGGCCAACTCTTCGCCGCGCTGGCCATAGAGCCGGCAGTTACCCGGGCCACGGTACTCGAGGTACTGGCCGGTAGCGAGGTCGACGGGGAAGGTGATGGTCTGGCCGCCGATAGTGAGGGCGGGCCGCTTGAAGGTCGTGGCGATGGCCGGGAGGGCGCGGATCGGGCTGAGGTGGCAAACCGCGGCACCGTTGGCCGGCACGTGGTTGAGCCAGAGGCTGAGGGTCTCCACGGAACTTGGCACGATGCTCTCGCGGTAGATGGCGTAGCTGTTGCCGTAGGGCCAGGCGTAGTCGGCATAGCGCTCACCTTCCGGCTCGATCAGTTCGACGTAGCGCCAACCGTTGAAGTCGAGCACCACGTAGTGATCCGCAATGGCGCTCGTGAGATGCGTCGGGCTGGTCTGCTGAAGATTGAGCACGGCGCCGCTGCCATCGCCGTGGACCCAGAGTCCGAGGGCCTGGTGGCCGCTGAGGTTGAGTGGCGGCGAGAAGGTCCGGCTGAACTTGCACCAGGTCCGTACCGGCGACGCCGTCGCATTGGTAGCCGCCAGCCGCGCGCTGAGCGCGCCGACCTGCACGGGCTCGGGAACCACCGCCAACGTCGCCGTGACGCCGGGCTGGCTGGCGGCCTGCGGGAAGGCGGCGGCGGTGGCGAAGTCCGCCAGCACCGGGTTCCCCTCGGCAGCGTAGGGGCCAGCGGCCATCAGGGCCTCGATGCGTACGACCAGTGGCTGGGCCGCGAAGCGGTTGCCGACGGTCCAAGTACTGCCGCCACCGTCCACAGCCACGATCTTCTGTTTGCGCACCTCAACGGGGCGGAACTGCCAGGCGCCCTCGGGGTTCTGGAAGAGGGTGAACTCGGCGCCGGGCACGCGCAGGGTCTCCTTGACCGAGTCGGCGAAGTAGCGCGTCTGGCGGAGGGTTTCGTAGTTCCGCACCAGGTCAGCCAGACGCGGCAGGGCCGGGACCTTGGTGACGGTCGCGGGGTTGATGCCCATGATCGAGAGGCCGCAGTCGTTCGCCATCGCCTTACCGCAGAGGTACTCGATGTCGTCGGTGTGCGTGGGTTCGCCGCTGAGGCCCTGCCAGGTCTTGAAGGACCACCAGCCCAGATGCCCGGGCAGGAACTGGCGCTGCAACACGGCATTGCTCTGGCAGTGCAGGTCGATGAAACGCTTGTGGCTGCGGTTGGGATGGTCCCAGGCGCCCATGCGGGAACGCACATACCAGAGGTGGTGGTGGAAGGTGCTCATCTCCATGATGGCAGGCCGCTGCAGCCGCTTCCAGAGGTCGAAGACGAACTTCGACTGGTAGTGCCAGGCGACCTCGCGACCGGCGACGGCATCGCCGCCGTCAAGCGCATCAAGGTAGATCATGTCGAAACCCGCCGCGTTGTAGAGTTCCGCGGTCCGGGCGGCGGTTTCCGTGAAGAGAGTCGAATCCCCGTCCGCGACAAAGAGGCCGAAGCACTCGCGCAGATGATACGCTTTGGCGCCCTTGGCGTGAGCGGCGGGCCGGGTGCCATAAGCGCCCCGTTGACAGGTGCTGAAGCCGTAGGGCGGGGCACTCGCGACCTCGCGGTAGGTGATCAACTCCTCGTCAATCCTGAAGGTGGCGCTGTTGCGCACGGCAAAGCCAGTGACCGCCGACATGCCCGCGCTAGGTTCGACGACGCGCAGCGTGGTCGCGTCCGGGGTCAGGTCCTCGGCCAGGGTCAGGGTAACGTCGCTGCCGAGCCGGGGATCGGGAATGGGCGTGACCCACGGGCAGGCTTTGCTCATGAACATGGCATAGGTGTGCAACCCGGCCTGGATGCCGGCCGCGTGCAGTTTGTCGATCACGGCCTTCAGGCTCTCGACGCCGCGCGGGAATAGCTCCGGGCTGGGCTGGCAGTCACCGAAACGGAAGGAGCGCCCGCCGTGGAAGTCGATCTGGGTGATGCCCAGGCGCTGCGCCAGGGCAATCCAGTCGTCCACGGTGGCTTCGGTGAGGTCGCCAAAATCGAAGAGGTAGGAGCGCTGGTTGTCGACGCCGTCGAGGGCCCACGGACCGCCGATGGGTGAGTGTGGCAACTCGGGGGCGGCGCTGACGGCCCGCTGGAGGACGCGGCGCAGGTCGGCCTGCGGGCAGGCGATGAGGGCCGCCTGGGCTCCAACCAAGCCGAAACGCGGGTAGCAGGCCGCCCAGAGGTGTGAACTGGCCTGCGGAATGGCGCGGACATTGGTTTGAAGATTGAGCGCCAGACAGCAGACCGCCAGCGCTTCGTCGGGACTGCCCTTGAGGCCAAGCGGGACGTCCACAAAGGCCAATTCTTCGATGCCATCGCCGCTCACCGCGACGACCTCGACCAGAGTGTAGCCATCGCGGGGGCCGAGGCGCAGGTCGGCGCTGGCACTGGCCTCCGCGAAGTCGAGACGCAGCCTGCCGTTGACGATGCGTGCCCGGGTTGCCGGGTAGACTTTCCCCGCCTTCCGAACTCGAGCAAAGGGCGCCGGGGGAGTCGCGGCGTAGTTTGTGCCGGCGGCGTCGGCGAAGATGGCGGTACGGCCAGCGCTGTCGATGACGAGGCGGGCCGAGTCGGTAGTCAGGGTCATAGCGGTCTCCGTTGGCGTCTCCACGGCCAGAGCCGCGCTGCCGAGCAGACCCATTCCTAGGGCAAAGACTCTGAGGGTGGGACGCATGGCCTATCTCCGTTACGAGCCGCGGCCTGAATGTCGGCACCTAAGGTGGCACCGCGTGCAGCCCCGTGCCACTCGGGAGCCCGCGATGCCCAGCCCGTTCCGGGCGGGTTCGCGGTGCCCGCCTACCACCCCCCGCCGCCCGCTCCAGGGCTTCAAGAAACGACCGCCGTCGTACCGCCGGCAGTGAAAGCGGCGTCGACGGGCCGCGTCCGCGGCCCTCTGCCGCACGC
>CAIZKT010000696.1:0-1671 GCA_903933565.1 uncultured Victivallales bacterium
ATGCGACCGAGGCCGAGGACGGCGAGGTGCTGGTGGCCTCCGACGCGGACATCGCGGTTATCGCTCACCATGCCGCGCGCTTCATCCCGGATTGCTTCGTACCGCCTCACCACTCGAGATTCCCGCACTCCATGTACCTGATAGGCTTGGCAAGGGGATGGGTCTTCGAGGCCCCCTTCGCCACGATCCCGATCTCGATGGCGGCATATGCGGTAGCTGGTTGGGGCAACGGTAGTGAAAAGGGGTTCTTCCGGTAAGTGCGTAGATGGGTGGCATGGGATGGTCATCCGACCAAGGCCACGTCGGTCTGGTGGAGAGTGAGCAGCTTGAGCTTGTAGAACTCCAGGTTGCGGTATCCGTAGGCCTGGCGCTTCATCAGTTGGGCTTTGTTGTTGAAGCCTTCCAGTGGTCCGGTCGAGATGCGGTGCTTGTACCAGTTCAGAAGGCCGCGGCGGTTGGCCTGCAGGGTTCGGGCCATGGTCTTGAGCACGGCGATACCGCTTTTCTCGGCGCGGCGGACCCAGATGTCCAGGTGCCTTCTGGCCTCCCGCGCATCGGGGAAGTCCCAGAAGCGCCGGAGGTCTTCCTTCATGTAGTAGGCGGTGGCCAAGGGACGGTTCAGGACCAGCGCCTCCTGCAGGCGCTCCCACTCGCCCTTCTCCGGGTCGAGATTCTCGGGGTTCTTCAGCAGAAGCCAACGGGTCCCCTTGAGCACATCCTTGTGCAGTACCCCGTTGAGCTCGCGCTGCAGGTCCCGGCGCAGGTCGCTGAGCTTCTCGTTCATAAGCTTGACCACATGGAAGCGGTCGTAGACCAGATCGACGTCCGGGAAGACCTCCGCAATGGCGGCCGGAAAGGCTGGCCCCATGTCGGTGGCGAACGCTTCGATGGGGGCGCCGCAGCGCTTCAGCCGCTGGAGGAACGGCTTGACCGCGTCGGCACCCTTGCCGTCGGCCACATGGATCGCCGCGCCGGTGTCCAAGTCCAGAACCACGGTCACGTAGCGCTGGCCTTTGCCCACGGCCAGTTCGTCGATGCCCACGTGGCGCACGACCTTCAGATCGATCTGGTCCCGACGCCGCTCCAGGTCCCTCTGCTGGATCCAGCGTACCAGGTCCCAGCTTACGCCCAGGTGCTTGGCCACGTCCTTGACCGTGGCGATGCGGCTGAGCTCCAGCACATAGCGGGCGAACGAGCGGGTGTAGCGCTTGTACGGCTCGGCGAACGGGATGTGCTCCTGCCGCACACCGTCGCAGACTCTGCACTGCACACGCTGCACCGCGAAGCACACGTCGACCCTGCGGCTGCCGATGGGGGGCAGCCGCAGCGGTCGCTCGACGAGTCCCTGGCAGACCACGTCACCGCTACCGCACACAGGACAGGCGATCCGCTCCTTCGGATGGCGGGCGTGGAACACCATCCGCCCGCCGATGTGATCGACCCGCGTCACCTCAACTACCCCCAGGCCAAAGCAGTGGTACAGTTCGCTTCGGGTGGACATCTTCTGACTCCTATGTCGGCCGATATCAACCGAAACATAGGTCGGGATGCTCCACCCGTTTCACCCGTCCACCTAAGCAGTTCCCGGATGACCCCAGAAACGTCAAAGTAGCCTCAGAAGTCGAGGTGCGTCCCCGCTGCCCATCACTAAGTAATCCATCCTGTGGCACG
>CAIZKT010000697.1:0-3212 GCA_903933565.1 uncultured Victivallales bacterium
AGCCCTGAAGGGGCGGACCATGCGGCCTCGGTGCGGAGGTATGGCAGATAGCTCGCCCCTACAGGGCTCAAACCCATAACCGTCCTATTCCCAGGGCGTTGCCCTGGGCTGGTATGGCAGCGCGCCTTCAGCGCTCCAGATGGACTCCCTTATTGCACAGGTCGAAAAATATCGACCGGTGCAATCCGGGAGTCCGCCAGGACCGCGTTGACGCACTCCGGCGCGCAGGCTATCATGTGGCGGGATCGTGTGGTTGCCGGCAGCCGCGGCGAGCCGGCTCTTTCATCCAGCCGCCGGAGACGCCGCAGCATGGCCAAATGGGCACAACGCCTCAGCACCGGACTGCCGCAACTGGACCGGGTCTTCCGCGGCATCATGCCCGGCGATAACATCGTCTGGCAGATCGAGACGATCGAAGACTATGCCGAATTCGTCCGGCCCTATGCGCGCTACGCCGCCGAGAATCGCCAGCGTCTGATCTATTTCCGCTTTGCCGACCATGCGCCCCTGCTTTCGCCCGACAGCGGCGCCATCATCTGCAACATCAGCCCCGAGGCGGGCTTTGAGCCGTTCATTGCCGAAATCCACCGTGTCATCAGCGAGGAGGGCCGGGCCAGCGTCTTCCTCTTCGACTGCCTCTCGGAACTGGCGCCGGACTGGAACAGCGACCGCATGCTGGGCAACTTTTTCATGCTCACCTGCCCCTACCTGTACGACCGCGCCGCGATCGCCTACTTTGCCATCTTCCGTAACTACCACTCGTTCCATGCCGTCAAGCCCATCGCCAGCACCACGCAGATTCTGGTGGACGTCTATCGCCGCCAGGGCGACTTGTACATCCACCCCGTGAAGGTCCAGTACCGACACTCCTCCACGATGTACATGCTGCACGCCTGCAAGGGCGATGCCTTCCTGCCGGTGACGCAGAGCAGCGTCATCACCGAGACGCTCGCGGATGTCCCCTGGAGCCGTTCGGACCCGGCCAACTACCTGCTCGGTTGCTGGAGCCGGGCCTTCGCCGAGGCGGCCACTGTCCAGAGCGATCTGGACCGCGGCGTTGGCAACGTCGAGGTGGCGGCGCAGGCTTTTCATCGCCTGCTGCGCATGGTCATCTCCCGCGACGAACCCGTGCTGCGGCTCGCCGAGAAGTACTTCACCCTGCGAGATATGCTCCAGATCCGCCGCCGCATGATCGGCACCGGACTCATCGGCGGCAAGGCGGTCGGCATGCTGCTCTCTCGCGCCGTCCTACAACACCACGACCCGCGCTGGTCAGAACTGCTCGAAAGGCACGATTCGTTCTATGTCGGCGCCGACGTCTTCTACACGTATCTGGTGCAGAACGGCTGCTGGTGGATGATGCAGAAGCACAAGTCCGGCCAACAGCATGAAGACGAGATCGAGACCGCCCGCCGCCGTATCCTGGCCGGGGATTTTCCCGAGTACATCGTGCAGCAGTTTGCCGACATGCTCGATTACTTCGGCCAGTCACCGATCATCGTGCGCTCCAGCAGCCTCATGGAAGACAACTTCGGCAATGCCTTCGCCGGCAAGTACGAAAGCGTCTTCTGCGCTAACCAGGGCGGCCAGCACAAGCGCCTCGAGGACTTCCTCTGCGCCGTCCGCACGGTCTACGCCAGCACCATGTGCGAGGGGGCCCTGCAGTACCGGGCCGACCGCGGCTTGCTCGGGCGCGATGAGCAGATGGGGCTGCTGATCCAGCGCGTCTCTGGGGCGACCTACGGAAACCTGTTCTTCCCACAGGCCGCCGGGGTCGCCTTCTCCTTCAATCCCTACGTCTGGAACAGTCGCATCGACCCCGAAGCCGGCATGTTCCGCATCGTCTTCGGCATCGGTACCCGCGCGGTCGAGCGCTCCGATGACGACTACACGCGGGTGGTGGCGCTCAATGACCCGACCTGCCGTCCGGAATCCAACTTTGCCCAGGTGCGCCACTACGCCCAGCGCCGGGTTGATGTGCTCGATCTGGAGGCGAACCAGCTCACCCCTACCAGCTTTGAGGAGATCGTGGCACGCTGCGCCGGGATCCCTCTGCACCTTTTCACCAGCCATGATGCCGAGGCGGAAAAACAGCTCCGGGCCATGGGCCGTCCGGTCAATGCCGGACTGACCGAGGTCCTGACCTTCGACCGGCTGCTTGGCGAAACCCCGTTTGTGGGGGACATGCAGTCCATGCTCGGCATCCTGCGCCAGGCCTACGGCTGCGAGGTCGACGTGGAGTGGACGCTGAACTTCTTTGCCGACGAGCGTTACCGCATCAACGTGGTCCAGTGCCGACCGCTGCAGGTACGGGGCACGGGCACCCACGTCGAAACCCCGGAGAACGTGCCCGCCGACGCGCTCATTCTCGAAGCCCACGGCGGCGTGGTCGGCAAGTCGCTCGAAACCGCGCTGGACTGGCTTATCTACGTCAACCCGGACACCTTCAGCCGCTTGCCTGAAGGCCAGCGCTATGAGGTCGCCCATGTGATCGGTGACCTCACCCGACTGCGGGCCATCCAGGACACGCGCATCATGCTCATCGGCCCCGGCCGCTGGGGCACCACCACCGCCTCGCTTGGCGTGCCGGTGACCTTTGCGGAGATCGCGCCGGTCTCCGTGCTCTGCGAGCTGGTCATGATGCATGAACACCTCATCCCGGACGCTTCCCTGGGGACGCATTTCTTCAACGAGATGGTCGAACGAGACATGCTCTATCTCGCCCTCTTCCCCAACCAAAAAGGCAACACGCTGAACCGCGCCTTCTTCGAACAGCGTCTGGTCAACCGCCTGGCCACCGCCCTCCCTGCCGCCCGGGAATGGGCCGCGGTGATCCAGCTCATCCGGGCCTCTGATCTGCCCGGCAAAGCGGTCCCCTGGATCTCCGCCAACACGCTCCAGCAGCGCGTGGTGTGCTACGTCAAGCCGCCCGCCCCCAAGCCCAAGCGCGCCCCCCGGAAACGGGCGCCGCCCCCGGCTGCCTGAGACCCTCTCGCCCCCGCGGTCGCGGCCTCAGGTCAGCTTCAAGCGTTACTACTCAGGTTACAACTCAGGGAGTTGGCACTTGCTGAAGTGAGGCTCTTGCAGAACCCTCGGTTCACCAGCCTCTCGCCTGGAGTCGGCGGTCCGCACCGGCTCTGCCGAGGCTTCCGCCGTACATGGGGGTCTTGCAGACGGCGGGCTCCGCGAACCCGCCCGGAACGGGCGATGGC
>CAIZKT010000698.1:0-8792 GCA_903933565.1 uncultured Victivallales bacterium
CTCGACCGCGGCGAAGGGCTTGGTCACATAATCAACGCCACCGGCCGCGAAGGCACGCACCTTATCGGCCGGCTCCGTGAAGGCACTCAGGAAGATGATGGGCAGCGGGCTGAGGCGCTCGTCGGCCTTGAAGCGGCGGCAGACTTCGTAGCCGTCCAGGCCCGGCATACGGACGTCCAGCAGCACCAGATCGGGCGCTTCCTCGCGGGCGGCGGCGAGGGCCATCTCGCCGCGCGGAAAAGCGCGCACGCCCCAGCCCTCCTGGCGGAGCATCTCGCCGAGGACGTTCAGGTTGTCAGGCTCGTCATCGACGATCATGATCGTGGTCTGGGCGTCAGCGCTATTCATGCCGTTGTCCCCTTTGCCGCATCCAGCAGGCGGCGCAGGCGGTCGTAGTCGTAGGCGTCGAGGAGCGCGCTGATGCTGGTGGCCAGGGCGGCATGGTCGCGCGAGATCTCCTCGATCAACCCCCGCAACTGCCGGATATCGCCGCGGCGCAGGGCCTGGTCGAGGAGGCGCCGACACTCAGTAGACAGGCATGCCAGCGCTCCAGGATCGAGGATGGCGGAGACCGGAGCGGCGCGCGAGGCGGAGGGCGCGGGCTCATAGTCGTAGCGCACGCCGGTGACCCGGCCAATCTCCGCCAGAAGCTGCTCGTGCCGCACCGGCTTGGAAACATAGCCATTTGCGCCGACGGCCAGGGCGTGTTCGCGTTCATCCGCGAAACCGCTTGCGGTGACGATCAACACCGACAGCTCGCGTCCGCCGGGGAGGTCGCGCATCCGAGCCAGGGCCTCGTAGCCATCCATCCCTGGCATGCTCTTGTCCATCAGCACCAGGCCGACCGGCTCGCCCTGGCTAAGCCGATCCAAGGCGGGCGCCGCGCCGGCCACGGTTTCGACCGTGAACCCCACTCCCATCAGCATCGCGGCGAGCATGTCGCGGCTCGGTTGGTCGTCGTCCACCACCAGCACGCGGAAGGCGACCTGGTCCGGGGCAAGCCCCCGCACGTTTCCCCGGCGGGTGGGTTGGGCCGCGCCAGCGTCGGTCGCGACCCGAGCCTTGAAGGCGAAGCGGAAGCAACTGCCAGCCTCGAGGTGGCTGGTCACGGTGACGTCGCCGCCCAGGGCGCGGGCGTAGCGTCGGCTCAAGGGCAGCCCCAGTCCCGTCCCTTTGCCGGTACTCGCGTTGCTCTCACCCATATAGAAGAGGTCGAAGATGCGGACCTGTTCGTCGTCCCGGATGCCGCAGCCCGTGTCGGCGACATCCACCGTCAGGGTGATGCCATCCGGCAGGTCGGCGGGGTCGAGGGCAACGTTCAGGCGCACACTGCCAGAGGCGGTGAACTTGGCTGCATTGCCGACCAGGTTCACCAGCACCTGCCGAATCTTGCCCTGGTCGGCGTAGATGAAACGCGGGACCCCCGGGTCAATGGATACCCCGAGCGTCACTCCCTGCGTCTCCAGGCGGTGGACAAACATGAGGCGGATGTCCTCGATGACCTGAGCAAAATCAAAGGCGCTGGGCATGAGCGTGATCGAGCTGCCATCGCTGCGCACCAGCTCCAGCAGGTCCGTAATCAGTTCCAGGAGGTGTTCGCCGCTCCGGCTGATCGCTTTCAGCCGCGGTTTTACCGGGCAGGGATGGCACTCGCGCTCCATGATCTGAGCGTAGCCCAGAATGGCATTGAGGGGGGTGCGGATTTCGTGCGACATATTGGCCAGAAACAGGCTCTTGGCAAGGGCCGCCGCCTGGGCCGCGTCACGGGCTTCCACCAGCCGTTTCTGCAGGTCCATGGTCTCGCGTTCCGCGGCGCGACGGGCCTGGAAATGCGCATAGAGTTCAGCCAGCACGCGCAGGAGCGCCACCTCATCCGCCTGCCAGACCCGCTCTTCCCGCACCGCGTCAAAGCCCACGAATCCCAAGCAGACCGTGCCCTGCATCAACGGCAGGGTGATGAGCGAGCGGATTCCCTGCGGCTCGAGCAACTGGCGCAGATAGCCGTCGGCCGCCAGAGCCGCGACGCGGGGCACATGCACCGATTCGCCGCGCCGATGCGCCGCCACCCAATCCGGCACCATGGCGTTGGGCACCCCCTGTAAGTTGCCGATCTCTGGCGTGATCCCGCTGGCGCACCATTCGTGGGTGTTGGACATCATTCCGCCGCCGAAGTCATAGGAGAACAGGTAGGCACGGTCCGCCTGGATGAGCTGTCCCATGATCGCCAGCGACTGGTCAACCGCGACATCCTGCCGCTCCAAGGGCACATTCACAAACGTGGTGGCCAGGCGCATCAACTCACGTTGCATCACCGAAAGCCTGGCCAGTTCCCGTTCCACCCGTTTGCGCTCGCTGATATCCACCATCACGGTCAGCAGGTACTCCCGCCCCTGGCTGCTGATCACCTCGCCCGAGAAGAGGCCATCAAGCAGGGCCCCGTCCTTGCGTCGGACCTGCATCTCAATGTTGGCTACCCGTCCCTCTGCCCGCAGCTTATCTGCCATGGCGCTATGCTGTGCCGGATGCGGGAACAGCCCCAGCTCTGCCGCGGTCTTGCCGATGACCTCACCCCGGGAATAGTCGAGCGTCGCCAGGAAGGCGTCGTTGACATCGGAAAAACGCCGGTCTGGCAGCGGCGAAAGCGCCATCAGGCTGGGATTGTTGCGGAACAGACGCTCGAAACGCTGCTGCGCTTCCTGCTCCGCACTCAGGTTCTTGCTGATGCCGAAGAGGCAGTCCGCCCCGTTCCACTTGCCGAACCAGACCCGGGTCTCGACCGGGACCAGAAGGCCATCCCGGCGCGCCAGCGGCAGGGGACAGCTTTCCCGCTCGCCCCGGAACATGGCGCCGAAGATGGCCTCGGCTTCCTGCCGCTTGTCCGCCGGATGCAGGTGCAGCAGGGGCATGACCGCGAGATCGTCGGCGCTATAGCCCAGGGTGCGCTCAACTGCGGCGTTGACGTACAGAATCCGACCCTCCGGGGTACCCACCATGATCATGTCGGTCATGGATTCGAAGAAGGTACGGAAGTTCGCCTCACTCTCCCGCAGCGCCTTCTCCGTCTGCTTCTGGACGGTGATGTCCCAATTGGTGCCGACCATGTGCAACGGGCGCCCCTCGGCGTCGCGCTGCACGAAAGCAAGCGCCCGGATGTTGCGGGTGGTCCCGTCCGGCCAAAGCACCCGGAACTCGGTGTCGAATTCTTGGTCGCCCCGCAAGGCCGCCTGGATCTCCGCATCGCCTCGGGCCCGGTCCTCCGGGTGGACCCCCGCCTGCCAGGCCGCATAGGCGCCGCCGAACTGCTCCGAGGTGATCCCGTAGAGGCGAAACATCTGCTCGTCCCAGGCCAGCCGGTTGTTGGCCACGTCATAGTCCCAGATGCCTACCCCGCCCGCCCGCACCGCCAACGCCAAGCGCTCGGTGGCCTGGCGCAGGGCTTCCTCGGCCTGCTGGCGCACCGTGATGTCGCGGCTGATGCCGAGAATGCCGAGCAGCCTTCCGTCCGCCCCCCAATACGGCGTCTTGAGAGTGTCGATCAGGATCTTCCGGCCGTCCGGATAAGTGATCCATTCCTCGTTGTGCCGCGACTCGCGCAACTCCAGCATGCGCCGGTCGTTCTCTTTGAAAAAGTCCGCGATCTCCCGGTCAAAGAGATCGTAGTCGGTCTTGCCGACAATGCCCTCCTGGCCCCGTCCGACAAACTCGGCAAAAGGCGGGTTGCAGCCCAGGTAAACGCCATTGACATCCTTGAAGAAGATGATATCGGGGATGGAATCGAGCAGGCACTTGATCAAGACGGCCTGCTGCCTGGCCTCAGTCTCCGCCCGTTTGCGCTCGGTGATGTCGCGGGCAACGGCAAAGACCCCGCCGACGTCGCCCGCTTCGTTGCGGTAGACAGAGGCGTTATAGAGCACCTCGGTAAGAGCGCCGGCGCGATGGCGGAAGGTTAGCGGGTAGTCCGTGACACGTCCTTGCGCCAGGACTGCCCTGTACCCAGCTTGCGCCCTCTCGGGCTCGGTAAAGTAATCCGCGAAATGGCTACCGATGAGCCTTTGCCGGCTCAGGCCCGTAATCGTCTCGGTGGCGGCGTTGACGTCCGTCACGATCCCTTCGGCGCTGATGGTCACCGCGGGGTCGAGGCTGGTTTCGATGAGCTGGCGAGCGTAGCGTGCCAGCGCTTCCTGCTCCCGCTTGGCCGCTTCGCTTTCGCGCAACGCCGCCTCAACCTGCTTGCGTTCGCTGATGTCGGTCAGCGTGATGCGGTGTATCGGCGCGCCCGCCGCATCCTGTGAAGCGCTCGTCCCCACTTGCGCCCAAAAAACCTTGCCATCATCCTCTTTGACCAGGCGCAGCTCGTACGCCTGTGGGGAGGCGGTCTCAAAGAACCGTTGCCGGTCCCGGTGGTAGAGGTCCTGGTCTTCTTTCAGGATAAAGTGAGAAAGCGCGTGATTGACTAACGCATTCCGGGGCACCCCCAGCAACCGCGCGGCGGTGAGGTTGGCCTCCAGGATCAGCCCCGTCTCGCTGAGAGTGCAATAACCCACCGGAGCCAGGTCGTAAAGATCGAAGTAGCGCGCCCGCGCGGCTTCAAGTTCCGCCTGCGTCCGGCGCAATTCCTCGTTCTGCGTCTCCAGCTCAATCCGCTGCACGCGCAGCTCGTGGAGCGCCTGCCGCAGGTGCTCAGGTGACCACGCTTCCAGGTCCTCAGGCGACGGCGCCGCGCCGTCCCGGGCGAGGCCCTCAGCCCGCTGCCGCAGATCGGCTGCCAGAGGTGTGCGGGGGTCCTGATCCGTCATGGCCTGAGCGCTTCCTTGTATCGAAAGGACATGATCCTTACTATCCCATAACTTCGCCATAACGCCATCTGGCCAAGGAGCGCAGGTCAGTTCCGTCACGGTTCCCTGGGCGCCACAGGCGGGGTTCAGGGCGTTGGCAGGCGCGCTGGATTGAGGCGGAAAGTTTCCCGCAGGCGCGGGTCAGCCAGCACGTCGGCCGGTGGGCCGTCGCAGACGATAGTGCGGTTGAGCAGAATCATGCGATCCGCCACGCCGACGGCTTCCTGCAGGTCGTGGGAAACGAGGATGATCGAGAGGTCATAGTCGCGCCGCAGTTGCGACACCAGCCGGTAGAAGCGTTCGGTGCCGGCGGTGTCGACCCCGGACACGGGCTCATCCAGCAGGAGCAGGTCCGGCGGCGGCAGCAGCGCCAGCGCCAGCAGGACGCGCTGGAGTTGGCCGCCGGAGAGCAGGCCCAGCTTACGGTCAAGCAGCTCCGTGGCATCGACTTGCTCCAGTGCCTGCAGCGCCTCGGCACGCAGTCGGCGCGAACGGCCGAGCCAGATCGGCCAGCGCCGCGTGCCCGCCGCAAACAGGTCAAGCACCGATACCGGCGCCCCGGGCTCCACCTCGAGCCGTTGCGGTACGTAGCCAATGTGCGGCCGCCGGAATGGCGTGTCGCCGCCCGCCTGCACATAACGCAGCTCGCCGCGGTGCGGCAGCTCGCCCAGCATCGCCCGAAACAGCGAGGTCTTGCCGGCGCCATTGGGACCGACCAATACGGTCAATTCCCCACAATGAATGTGCAGGTTGATCCCTTCGAGGATGACCGTGCCGCCCACCTGAACGCCAAAATCCACCAGCCGGGTGCAGCAACCACCGCAGACGCCGGCGCCGGGAACGAGGTTGTGGGGTGTACGCCGTTCCATACCACTCCCTTTACTGCAGCGCTTCCCGCAGCACCTGCAGGTTCCGGCGCATGATGACCAGGTACGCATCCGCCTGCAGCGGGCCGCTGACCGCTGGATCCAGCGTGTAGACCTTGGCCTGCGTCTCACGGGCGATCAGTTCGGCCGCCCGCGGCGGGTACTGCGGCTCGGCGAAGAGCGCCCGCACCCCCGCGGCCCGCACCGTGCGGATGGTTGCCGCCAGTTCCTGCGCATTGGGCTCCGAACCGGGTTCGCGCTCGACCACGGCGGCCACCCGCAAGCCGAACTCGCGGGCAAAATAGGGAAACGCCTCATGGAAGGTCACGATCGGGCGGCCCCGCGCCGGCGCCAGGGCCTGCTGCATCTCCAGTCGCAGCGCCTCGAGCTGAGGGCTGTAGGCCGCCGCGTTGGCAGCGTAGCGGGCGGCACGGGCCGGGTCCGCCTTGGCTAATCCCGCCGCAATGTTCGCCACCTGCCGAAGGTGGTCCGAGACGCTGACCCAGACGTGCGGATTCGCTTCACCGTCAGGCGCTGCACCCGCACGAATCAACTCGATGCCCGCGCTGGCCTCGACCACCACCATCCGCGGGTTGTGGCGCACCGCCTTGTCCAGGAATGACTCCATGCCGGCGCCGTTGACGATGAACACATCCGCCGTGGTCAAGGTGATCATGTCCTCTGGCGCGAGCTGGTAGTCGTGCAGGCAGCCGGTGAGCGGGCGCGTCAGGTTGGTCAGTTGCACCCCCGGCAGCCCGCCTGCCACATTCAACGTCGCCACGTACATCGGGTAGAACGAGGTCACGAGGCGCAGCGGCCTGGCCTCGGGCTGCGCTTGCAGCACCCCGGCAGCAAGCCAGACGCCCAACACCGCCAACCCCCAGCACCGGCCACACGTCATCAACCGGCCCCGCATCATACCCACTCCTCCCTCGCCCTGGCCATGCTCGTTCGACCCCGCTCCCGTACCGCTCTTCCTGATCCGGCTGAACCGGCGCCGTCAATATGGCATGGAAGAGGCACTGTCACCACTGCTTCGGCCGTGCAGGCCGGGCGCAAGTGACTACTCAGGCTCCTAGGGTTCAGGGTTCAGCCGAGCCCCCGGCTGGTGCCGGACCTAGTCGAATGAGACTTGCCGCCGCGGGTCCCATTCCGATCCGGCCGGGACGCGCCGGAGCGCCTGGAGGGCGGCCCTGCGTGGCCGCCGCGGCGCCGACGCAGCGGCGCCCTCCAACGCCCCTCGTCCGCCGCGGCGGACGAAGGGCGGAATGGGAAGCGCCTTGGGTCCTACGAGGTTGCTGCAAGTCTCATACAAGCCTGCGCCCCCGGCTGCGGCGATTCCTTGAATTGTTATGAGCAAGGAGTTATTCTCTTCCTTGAAGACGATTCATTCAAGGAAGTCGCTCATGGTCACCCGAGTCACCGGCAAGAACCAAGTCACCATCCCGGCCGCCTTGGCCCGGCAGTTGGGCATCGTGCCCGGCACGAAGCTGGACTGGCGCAAGGGCGACGAGGCAAACACGATCAGCATCCTGGTCAAGCCCTCGGTGGACGCCATGCTGCGCGAGGTCCAGGAGCTGGGGGCGCCCTACCGCGTCAAGGCCAAGGAGATGCTCGAGGACCTGAACCGTATGCGCGAGGAGGATGACCCTGAGTACGGCGCCGGGGAGGGACCGACCCCATGAGTCCGTCCTATCTGCTGGACACCTCGGCGCTGGCGGCCCACTTCCTGGGCGAGCCTGGCGGCGCCTTTGTGGCCGACTGTATCCGCAAGGGCCAGGCCGCGCTCTGCGCTCTGACCGTCATCGAGTTCCAGCTTCTCCTCAAGGCCCATGGTGCGGGTGCGGCCGAACGCAACCGGGTCTGGAGCCTCTGCCGCGGGACCCTCTCGGTCGTTCACCCCGTGGACGAAACCGTGGCAGGCCTCGCGGTCCAGCTGCGCTCTCAGGCCTCTGACCGGCTGCCACTCGCAGACGCCTGCATCGCCGCCTGCGCCGCCCGGCATGGGCTTATCCTGCTGCACAGCGACAGCCACTACGCCGCCCTGCCGCCCAGCGTCGAGGCCATCGACATCCGCAGCGTGTGAAGGGGTTCGGGGGTCATCCCGGAAGCAACGGGAGCCCTTCCCGGCTGGCGGCCTCGATCAGGCGCTCATCGAGACAGACAAACGGCAGCCCCGATGGCTGGCCCTCGGACGCCACCAGGGCAGCCGCCAACTGCAACGAGTCCGCCGCCCGCAGAGGATGCACCCGGAGCAGGCGCAACGCGCTTTCACGCACGGCTTCCGTGGGGCCGATCTCATGCCAGACGTTCTGAAGCGCCCGCAGGCGCGCGATCGCCCCGTTGACCCCGGCTCGGTCGAGGTGCCCATCCCGCTCAAGCCTCGACAACGCCGAAACGCATTCCTGCGGCGTACCCCACCACGCCAGCACCACCGGGTCGGCCTCCAGCAGAGCCAGCAGGCGCCGAGTCTGCGTTTCGCCGACCAGCAGACTGACCAGCGCCGAACTGTCCCAGAATCTCATCGCCCCTCGTTCCGTTCTGCGACGACGGCAGCGGAAACGCTGACGCCGGTCGGCATGGGCGCCAGTGCCGCCGTGAAGAACGCCTTCGGCAGGCTGCCCTGGGCGCGCTTCAGTAGGCCATGGCGTTCAAGCCGCGCCAGACGACCGCTGGCATCCTGGCCCGCAACCCGTTTGGCGGGCTCCAAGCGCGCCACCGGAATCGTGCGGTCCAGAATCACCACCGTCTCGCCGTGCTTGACCAGGTCGATCAGGGCGCTGAACTGGTTCTTGGCCTGAGTGATGGTTGCCGTCTTCATGTGGCTAGTGTAGCCTGGTTGAAAAGGCCTTTCAAGCCCTGTGGTTCTCCAGGGTCAATCCGGGTTTCCGGAGCGGAGGCAACCCGGGAATACGAACCACGGATAGCACGGTGGGCACGGATGACACAGCTCACCCCGCATGGGCGCAGGTCAGTTCCGTAGGGGCTTCTGTTTCGATCGTCTCCGCGTCCGGCGAGCAAAACGGGTCACTTGACTCTTGGGGGAGACTTCCGGCGGGACGTGTCGCGAATGCCAGACGCCGCGGAGCGC
>CAIZKT010000699.1:0-2748 GCA_903933565.1 uncultured Victivallales bacterium
ATCAGCCAGCTCCCGCCCGAGCTTCTGAGAAAAGGGCGGATGGACGAAATCTCCTTCCTGGACCTGCCGGGTGAGGGTGAACGCGCTGACATCTGGCGCATTCACTGAACTCGATATTTATGCAGTCTGGATTCCCTAGCCTAAGTATTTGTCATATAGTATGTTGAAGTGGCTTTGGCAGGAGTTTCTGTAGTGTACCGGCGAACGGCCCCTGAGGGATACGGACTCCAGCCAGGTCAGCGCTCCTGCGTTGCTGCGGCGACAGTTCGGTGATGACAGGCTGGGCTTCTCCGCCGACCTCGATCTCGTTGACGGCGATGTCCGAGAAGCGGGCAAGGAAGGTGGATCCCCTGTCGAAGCACCCTGCGGTCCGTAGCTTCAGTTCCAGCCTCTTCTTGACCAGATGTGCGAGGAAGGTCAGGCGGATGTGTCCGAGGATGTTGTCGTCCTTCTTGTGGAAGTTCGGGCGCAGGTGCAGTTCGTCCTTGCAGGACTTGAAGACTTCCTCGATCTCGCGCTGGTTGCGGTAGGTCTGGTCGATCTCCGTCTTGGCCGGCTGCTCCAGGAGAGTTGTCTCCAACACGTAGCAGCCCTCGTAGAGTTCCATCATCTTGACCAGTTCGGTGGTTTCGTAGCGGAATGATCCGGTTCCGACTTCGTAGGTGAAGTACTTCGTCGCCTTTGCCTGTGTCAGTATCCTCACGGCTCTGGCCAGGATCTTGTCCCGGTCCTTGATGCGGCCCTTATCGGCCATTGTCTTCAGGCTCTCCAGGCGCCGTGCGGCACGGCCGACGATCCGGTCGCGAGTCCGGTGGTCGCGGGCGGCGCTGTTCGGGTTGCGGCACAGCACATACCTCTTGCCGTCCTCGGTCCATTCGGCCAGATGGCGTTCGTCGAACAGCTCCCACTGCAGCCGGTCGCGGCGGGCGATGAGGAACTCCCGTGCCTGTTTGTGAGGCAGGGCCATGATGTAGTCCAACTGCGCCTCCTTGAGCGCTGCGATATTGGCCTCTCCCTGCATGCCGCGGTCCATGATGGCCACGGTGTTGGCGACTCCGAAGCGCCTCTTCAGGTCGCTGACGGCCGCCGCAACCGTCGAGGCGTCCTTGGTGTTGCCGGGAAGGATGCGCATGGCGATGGGCATGCCCTGCTCGTCGGCGACCAGGGCAATGACGACCTGGGGATTGCCGGACCTCTCGTCCCTGGAGTGGCCGAGCGCTGCGAACGACCCTCCCTGGCCCTCGAAGTAGGTGCTGGTGATGTCGTACAGATACAGCCGGGGAACGGCGGTGCGCTGCTGCCAGAGATGGTCCTCAAGCTCCTCCCAGTGCACCGATAGCTTCCCCAGGATCGGATAGAATGCGTTGCGGTCCCACTGCCTGAGGCTGCCGCCCAAGATCAGACGAAGGGCCGACTTCCTCAGCCATTGAGCGGTGCGCGCCTCGCTGCGGCACTCCACGGGATTGACGGTCCGTGCCAGCACCATGCCGGTGAGGTTCACGAAGTCCGCCGCGCTCAGGAACGGAAGGCGGCGGACGCCGAGGTCAAGCCAGAAGTGCAGCGCGATCCACAGCGGCGCGAACTGAAGCGTCGCCTTGACGCGGACCACAGCGGCCGCCTCGGCCACAACCTGTACCGCCGAACCCTTGAGCATGCCGCGCACGACGTCCACCACGGCCGCCGGCAAAGCGGTCAGATCGGCTACGATTTCGTGTACCGGATGCGCCTTGCCCTCCTTGCGCACCGACCTGAGCACGTAGTGGTACTGCTTGCCGTTGCCCTTGTTGACGGTGCGTAAGAACATGTTCACTACTTCCTACACTGCTAACCTCGCCATTATCATGCCTATAATGACAGTAATACGCACCATAATACGATTCAACTAGTGCACTACATAAATAGTGCACGAATCTCCATTTCACAATCCATGACAGGAGGTTACAGATCAGAACAACCAAACAAGGGTTGCGAGTTCAGGTTCACTCCGCCGACAACACCCATGAATACACTGTCCACCATCAGTTTCCCGGTGATCCGTGGCGTCCAGGCCGGCCGCGCGTCATGTGACACTCCTGCATTGCCGGCCAGGCGCCCTGGCGCCCGCCGTCGTTCCCTGCACAGGGCACCTACGGATTCTGCCGTGGCGTGATGGCGGCGGGGGAGGTGGTCAGGAAGGCGTTGCCGTCGAGGGGTTCAGGCTTCCCCCACAGGCGTACCAGTTCAGCCAGCAGGGCTTCGCGCCAGCGCTCGACGGGCTCGGGGTCGCAGTCCTCTCCGAGGATGGGCGCCGTGACCTCGTCGACTGCCTTCGCCATGGCCTCCTCGGCGCGGGCGAGGTCGGCCGCAGGCCTACCGGTGGCCCGCTGAGCAGCGACAAGGGCGCGGAGCAGGTAAAGCAGGGTGTAGTCCTGGACGCCTTCGCGCCAGGCTTCCCAGCGTCGACTCGGGATCACGGCTTCGGCCCGCGAAACGTCGGCCGGCGCGTGGCGCGCGTCGTAGACCACGCCGCCGCTGTCGCAGCGGCCGGCGAAGCTCCATGGTGAGTCCAGTTCGCCATCGGGGTCGCGGTCGTCCACGTAGTACCAGAAACCGAAGCCGTTACCGCCTTGTTTCCAGGTCTTCCAGGCCTGGAGCCGGTAGTAGCCGTGCGGCGGCAGGCGCTTGCCGTTGACATGGCAGATGTAGCCCCAGACGTCCTTAGGCGTCGCCGCGCCGCCGGCCTGGAGCACGCGGCCGATCTCGTCGATG
>CAIZKT010000700.1:0-13677 GCA_903933565.1 uncultured Victivallales bacterium
CGCAAGTTCCGTTGTTCGTTGTCTCGATCGTTGTCCCGATCTTCGTCAGACAACGATCAGGACATGGATCGTGACAAAGATGGTGCTTCCGGCCGGCCCAAAGCTGCGTGGCGCCGGTGGCTTCAACAGCACGTGTACGACCTATGGTTCTTTCGTCAGCTGTTCCTAATGCCAAACCGCTCGCCCCAAAGGGTTTCGCTCACGGAAGATGCGGAGCTGCAGCGGCAGGTAGGTGAAATCGAAAAAACCATCCAGCGGCAGCAGGGTAAAAACCGGAAATGCTGCTAATCTTTATACTAAGGGCTGACCCCTTGGGTGCCTCGTGTGGCTGGTGCGGTGTCTTGTCACGTTGGGCGTTGGATGTTGGACGTTGGATGTTGAGTTCGGGTGCCCAGGCGCGAGGCCAGGGCGTGGTGCGCGGGTGTCAGCACTCGCCGGAATGGGCTACGGGTACGTTGCGTGGGTTGATGGCGATCTTGACCTTTCTCCCCGCGTCTGCCATGCTTTTTGCCCGTTCGCCATGCGCGGATCGGGGGGGGTGGCTATGAAGAGCATGCTGAGGATGGGCGGGACGCTGGTCACGCTGCTGGTGCTGGCGGCAGGGTGTCAGACGGCGCGGCCCACCGCTAAACTGGCGCTGGGCGCCGGCACCTATGAGGGCGAAATCCAGAACGGCTTTCCGGACGGGTTCGGGACCATGACGTTCTCCAACGGCGAGAAGTACGTCGGCATGTTCCTGGGCGGCGAACGGAACGGACAGGGAACCTATCTCTGTGTCGATGGCCGGAAATATGTCGGCCAGTTCAAGGATGACAAGTCGCACGGGATGGGAGCCTACACCTGGCCGGATGGCCGGAAGTACGTCGGCGAGTTCCGCAACAACCTCATGGACGGGGGGGGGACCCTCACCTGGGCGAACGGCCGGAAGTTCGTCGGCACCTGCCGGGAGGGGAAGCCGGACGGAATGGGGACCTGTACCTGGCCGGATGGCGAGAAGTACGTCGGCGCGTACAAGGAGGGGCGCCATCATGGCCGCGGCACCTATTCCTGGCCCGACGGCCGCCAGTACGCCGGCGCGTGGAAGGACGGGCAGCGCAGCGGGCCGGGGGTCTATACCTGGCCCGACGGCCGTCAGTATGCCGGCGAATACCGCGACGGCGTGCGCAACGGACAGGGGACATACACCGGGGCGCAGGGCGAGAAGTATGTAGGATCTTGGAAGGATGACAAGCAGCATGGAGCCGGGAGGCTGACGAAGCCGGACGGGACCACGCAAGCGGGGCTCTGGAAAGGCGGTGCCTATCTCGGCCCGGACCCCGCTGCCAGCAACGCCGGCCAGCCGTGAAGCTGCGCCGCGCCCGCGCCCTGCGGGTCCGTGGCCGCTGCCGCTGAAAGCGGCCCGTACCAGTCCCGGCTCCACTCCCAGACGTTGCCGTGCAGGTCATAGAGCCCCCTGGCATTCGGCGCGTACGACCCCACGATGGCCGCCCCCCAGGGCGTGGAGCGCGTGAACATTCTCTCCGCTGGGACAAGGATGGCGACAACGATGGATGTTGGGCGTTGGACGTGACTGGTCAGGCGTGGTACTTTTTCCAAGGCGGGGTATCCGACAGGGAATCCTGGAACTCCCGGATCAGGCGGTCGGCGTAGGAGCCGGTGTAGTTCCCCTGGAGGAAGAGGTCGTAGGCTTCGTCGTGGAAGCGCTGCCACGACTGGTCTTCGTGGCCGGGGAGGATTGGGAAGAAGGCAGCCTGGTTATCTTGGGCGGCCACGTAATCGCCGGGGGCGTCGCCGATCATGAGGACTTGTCCGGCGGGGTAGCGATTCTGGGAGGCGCAGCGGATATGCTCGGTCTTGGTGCCGAGTTCTTGGCCGGCGATCAGGCGCACGAGGTGGTCGATGTGGTGGTGCTCCCACTCCTTAATGAGCGCCTCCTCGGGAGTTTGCGAAACAACGATCAGGTCGCTGTGACCCTGCATCTTCTCGAGGGAGCGGATGGCCCAGGGGAAGGGGGGGGCGGGGCGCATGTGCTGGTCAATATCAACATTCACAGCCAGGCTCCAGTCGAGCAAACGCTGGAGTTCGGGGTCGCGGGTGCGAGCGACTTCGGCGCGCAGGGTGGGGTTGCCCAACGGCAGGCCGGAGTTACAGTAGGCGCGCAGGGCGGTCAGGTCGGGGAGGCGCACGCCGGTGGCGCGGACCTCGTCCCAGTCGTGTAGCAGCTCGAAGGCGAGCAGAAGGTTGGGGAAGCGGTTCTTGCCGCGCCATTTGGAGTAGAGGTTAACGAATTCGGCGGAGGCGCGCAGTTGCGGTTCGATCTTTTCCAGCCCCCAGCATTGGATAATCAGGGGGTGGAAGTGCTCCTTCTGCTTGGCGTCCATAGTAGGGAAGACGCAGCCGTCGGAATCCACGCCGACGAAGGAGCGCTGCTGCGCCTGGAAGCCTTGCAGATCGGCGAGGGTATAGCGGGTATTGGACATGCCGGGTCTCCGGGGGTGTGACCGGATCAGCATAGCAGGTTTCGGTTGCGATTCAAGGTAGTGGGAGCGCATAGCGCGAAAACCTCTGTTTACACTGGAGGCTTTTGCAAGCGCCTCACTAACAAAAAGAATTGATTTTTATGACGCATAGGGTATCTTACAGCTTTTTCCAGATGCAGGCTCAGGTTCCGGCATGGCGAGGTAGCTCAGTTGGTAGAGCAGCGGACTGAAAATCCGCGTGTCGTGGGTTCGATTCCCACCCTTGCCACCAGTCTCCGCCCAACCCTGCTGCATACGATATGGTGCACCCCAGAGGGCGGTGCCTACTACTTTAGAACACAGCTTGCGGCCGGATGCTCGTACCGCGGCAGGGAAGATGGGCGGTGAGATTTTGCGTAAACTGATGGGCGCGAACAAGATATGATGTAATCCCACCATCCTGGCATATACTTGGCATGGTTATTGCTTTTAATTGGCTGCGCGTGAGATAGTGTTTCTGGTTACGATCAGCGATGAAAGCCTATACGATAAAAAAGACGTGCCGAGCCGTGGTGGGCACCCTCATGCTGGTGCTGTTCCCGGTTGCTATCGCGCGTTCCCAGGCAGAGGTGGGGCTGGCGGCCGAGCATTTCAAGAAGATGGATGTATTTGAGATTTCGAACCTGGGCACGGCGGACAAGAATTTCGCGGCGGGGAAATACCGGATGTCCGTGGCGGACTACGAGGCCTTCCTGACCAAGTATCCGAAATCGCTGGCGGTGCCCTATGCGCTGTTGCGCAAGGGGCGGTCGCTGCAGTTGGACAACAAGCGGTTCGAGGCGATCAAGGTCTACACTGACCTGCTGGACTACTATCCGAACGAGATGGATTGTGCGGGGACGGCCCTCTATTTCATCGGCGACTGTCACTCCCAGAACGGCCAGCTCGCGGCGGCCCTGAAGGCTTGGTCGGAGATGGCCAAGGATGTGGATTACCGTAAGCATGTGCTGGCGGCCAAGGCGATTAACCGGCTGGCCGACAATCTCCGGCTGCAGGATAAGTGGGGCGAGGCGCTGGAGTACTACGAACAGGTGGCCAAGGATTTTCGGAACAGCAACTACGAGGCGGTCGCGCATGCCATCAAACAGCTGCAATACTACCATGTGCGCCTTAAACCGGATTTTGAGAAGCTGCGTAAGCTCTATGACGCCCTGAACGGGTTTGAGCGGGGGACCCTGACCCCCAACGAGACGAATTTTTGCTATCGCGTGATCGCGCTGGTGGGGGACCGGGACCTGAGCGGCTTTGCGGAGGCGGACGTCAAGGGGAAGAAGGCGTATTACCGCTATTGGGCCTCGAAGTTGGAGGGGCGGTTCCTGACGGATGACAATTACCAGTGGACCCTAGCCGGCTATCGCCTGGCGGAGGAGGGGGATGTCAACGCCTGGTATGGCCGGATTGACCAGCAGTATGCCAAGTATCAGAAGGCGGATGACTATGACCGCACCATGAACTACGTGCAACTGTACGGCGGGCATCCCGCCAAGATCCAGGAATACTACGCGCGGCTGGAACGCGGCCGGATGTCCAAGCAGCAGGTCTTCCGGCTGATCGGTCTGTTGTACAAGTTCGGGCAGCCGGAGGTGGGGCGCAGCGCGATCGGCAAGCTGCCGACGGACACGACCGACGCCGACCTGGTGGGGCTGGTGAAGGTCGTGGGAAAGGACCGGTTGGGCGCGGAGCTGATTTGCGAGAAGATCAATGACTTGGAACTGGGGAACCTGACGCTGTTGCGCTTCTTTAGCGGTAACATCCCGGTAAAAGGCCCCGTGATGGACAAGGCGATGCGGCTGGGGGAGATGTTCTGCAAGCACCCGACCTACGCCAAGGAGGCCTATACCTACATGGCCACGTTTCATGAGTCGCTCGGGGAGTGGGACAATGCCATTGGCTGCTGGCGGCTGGTGGATAATCCGCCCGGGACCCTGTATAGCATCGTCAAGGATTACATGGCCTGGGGGAAGCGGGGTGAGGCGGTGTCGCAACTGAGCGAGATCGAAAACTTCTTCCCGGCGGAGTCCTCCAAGGCGTGTCTCATGATTGCGGACATTTACTCCGGGGACCGGCCGCTGTATATTGCCACGTTGCGCAATCTGATTAAGAAGTATCCCGGGAGCGGCGAATCAAGCACGGCGCATCAGCGGTTGCAGGCGATGAAAGTGAAAATGGGTGGAGGGGAAGATGCAAAGTAAAGGGATCAAGGCGAGGGAAACGTACCGGGCGGGGTGCCGCCTAGCCGGGCGGATTGGCTTGGCGCTGGCGATGCTCGTGCTGTTGGGGGCCCCCCTGGCCCATGCGGCCCGCGCAGCCAAGGTGGTCGACACGACGGGCAGCGGCGACTTGGAAGCCCGGCGCCTGCTCGACAAGGCCGAGGAGCTGCTCAAGAGCGGCGAGAAGGAGCGCGGCGTGAAGATGCTCGAGACGATCATCGAGCAGTACCCCGCCAGCCGCGTCCGCTATGCGGTCTACCTGTCACTCGGGCGCCACCTGATCTCCGTGCACGAGCAGGGGAAAGCCATCACCTACCTGGCGAACCTGAAGGCGCTGGAAGTGCCCGGCGGCGAGATCCCCAAGGAGGACCGCGAACTCTACCTGGAGGGGACCTACCTGACCGGGGTGGCTTATTTCCAGATCCGCAACTACGCGGCGGCCTTCCCGATCCTGCGCAAGATCACCACCAACTACCCGAACACTTCCTGGGCCAACCAGGCCTATTTTTACATCGGCATGTGCCATTTCGTGCAGCAGAACTGGAGCAAGGCCATCGAGGCGTTGAACCTGGTCGGGACGTTTATCGACATGGACTCCCCCGTGACCTCGCTGGTGGAGGCCGGGCACCGCCTCTATATCAAGGTTCACGACGATGACCTGCCGGTGCTGCAGAGCCTGGGGAAGAAGACCTGGGCCGAGGTCACGACCTCCCATGGCGACCGCGAGAAGGTGGAGTGCGTGCCGCTCGGGCGGGAAGGCACGGACGTGGTCGGTTCGATCGGCACGGCGGTCGGCGTGCCGGCCGTGGAGGATCGCGTGCTGCAAGTGCTGGGCGGGGATACCATCACCGTCAAATACATCGACCTCAACACGGAGGACGGCTCGGCCAACGTCGGGCGCTCCAAGACGGTCAGGGTGGTCTCGACCGGCAGTATCGCCTTCACGCTGGGGAATTTTGAGAACCCGGCCACGACCGCGTACCTGGACCAACCGCTCTTCCTCTCCCTGCGGGATGTGGACCTCGACACCAGTGACGTGGCGGAAGTTGTGACCGTCAAGGTCACCTCGCGCTACCGCGAGCAGGCCAAAGAGGACGCGCGGCAGGATGTGGTGGACCTCAAGAAGGCCCTGGATGAGGCGGAGGATCCGACCAAGCTCTACCGCACCCGGGACGAGGTGACGGTGCAACTGGTCGAGAATGGCGCCTCGCCGGTGCATTCCGGCAAGTTTGTCGGCAAGGTCATGGTGCAGGCGGCGCAGCCGGACAAGCCGGTCAACACCTCCGATGGGGTGCTCTCCTGCATGGTGAATGACGAGATCCTGGTCTCCTATGTGGACGAATTGCACCTCGGTGGAACCTCGCCGCGGGTCAATTCCTCCCAGGTGACGGTAGCGGGCGAGATTGACAACCATCCGCGTATCTCGCAGGACCATGTGGCGGACCCGACCATGCGCTCCCGCAAGGACCTGGTGGAGGCCTCGGCGTACCTGGAACTGGCGCGTATCTTCAAGAGCATGGGTCTGGTCAAGGGGGCCAAGCTAAAGGCCGGGGAGGGGTTGGACCGGGTCAACGCGGTGATCCGTATCGGCAGCGCCATCCCGCTGGAGCTAAAGCAGCAGGCGCTCAAGTCCATGTGGGAGTTGCAGATCGCCTCCGATGACCTGAAGGCCGCCATCGAGACCTGTTCGCTCTTCAACAAGCTCTATCCGGAATCGCCGATGGTGGACGACGCCCTGATGGGGATTGCCAAGGCACGGCTCGACAACAAGGAGATTCCGGAGGCGATCGCCGTCCTGCAGCAGATCCTGGGGCTGCCCAAGTCGCAGGTCAAGGCCGAGGCGCAGTTCCTGATTGCCGACGCCATCGAGAAGAACATCCCGCCTGGCTCAACCCCCGAGGAGGTATCGAAGGCCCGCGAGGGTGCCATCCAGAACTATAAGATGTGCGCGGATCGCTACCCGGAGAGCGAATTTGCGGGGATGTCCCTCGCCAAGATCATCGACTGGCACGTGGAGCAGAAGAACTTTGCGGTAGCGGGGGAGCTGCTCGTGCAGATCTTCCAGGACTACCCGGACGCGCCGTTCCTGGACAGCATGCTGTTGAAGTGGGTGCTGGTGGCGTTCAGCCAGGGCGATTACAACAAGGCGCGTGACAAGTGCAATCAGCTCCTCTTCGAGTACCCGGGCAGCGCGTATGCGGAAAAAGCCCGGTCGGTGCTGCCGAAGATTGAAGCCAAGCTGAAGTCTTCCGGGGAAGGTGCCGAGTCGGGCGAGAAGAGTTCTGAGAAAGCGGGGGAGAAGTAAGCATGAAGCGGACCGAATGGATGCGGCGGTTGATCGGGCCGGGCGTGGCGGCCTGTGTGGTGCTGGCGCTGGCTGGCGGAGCGTCGGCGGTTGACGCCCCCGAGCCGGATGCGCGGGTGCAGGAACTACAGAAGACGCTGGAGAGCGTGCAGCGCGATCCGACGCAGACCAGCCAGGAGATGATGCGCAGCCTGCTGATGCTTAGCCTGGACTTGGGGCGACCGCAGGCCGCCTCGGTCATCGTCAAGAACTACCTCTCGCAACGGCGCGAGCCCGTGCCGGAGCTCCTGTTCCTCGCCGCCCGCGTGGCGGAGCAGTCCGGCGATCTGCGCACGGCCGTGGCCCGCTACAAGCAACTGCTCAGGACGGCACCGACCGCGACCTGCATCCCCGAGGCGACCGAACGACTGTTTTACCTGATGGTGACCTGTTTCGGCACAAACGAGGATGCCTTCCGCCTGATGACGGAACTCGGCGAGAGCGGCCGCGCGACGCTCGCGCTGAAACGCTACGACGCCTGGTACCTGGACCAGGCCTGGACGCGCAAGGAGATCCCGGCCATGACCCGCCGGATGGCTCTAGTCCTGGCCGATCAGATGCCGTTAGACCTGGAACGGATGATGTACTGGGATTCGCTGGATCTGTTACTGCGCGATCTAGCCGCGGCACGCCCCGACCAGTTCGCGGCCCTGCCGGACGCCCGCAAGCTCGCCGCCGGCTTGATCCGGGGGAGCGAGGCGCGCAGCAAGCGCTTCGCCTTCCTGACCGCCCACCTGACTTTCGTCGCCAGCATGGCGGGCAAGGACGCGGAGGTCCTAGTCCGTGACTTTGAGCCCGTGCTCGCCGCGGCTCGTGTTTATGCAGAGGCTGCGCCGACAGCGGACACCGTGGTCCAGATGGCCGTGGCGTTCAGCGGCGGTTGGGAGCGCCCCGACGACGCACGCCGGCAGATCTGTCAGCCCCAGAAAGCGGCGGCCCTCGCCTATGCCCTAGGCCGGCTCGACAACGCACAGCGCGACGCACTCTTCTCCCTGATCCAGCCGGGCTGGGACCTGAACCAGCGCCTCCTGGCCCAAGTCGGGGGGCAGCCCCTGGCGCAGGTCGTCGGGGCGAGTCCGGACTACTACCGGCAGGCCCCGGTGCTCCGGTCGCTCCCCATTTTCCAAGATAGCACCAACCCGGCCGTCTACCGGGCGTACGCTACTACGCTGCAGGGGATCCCGAACGTCGATGCGCTGGCCATGGTGGCGCTGGGTTCGGGGGACACGCTCCTCTCCTGCTGGCAGCGCGTCAGCCAGGACAGCTGGTTCCTCGACTCCACCGATGAATTCTTCCGCCTGCTGGATCAGCTCTGGCTGCGGTATCGCAGCCAGTCGCGGCCGGAAGGGCGCCTGCCGGAGGACTATATGGACCGCACGCTCGCGCAGTTAGGCACGGAAACGCTGTCGCGTACCCCCTGTTTCCTGCTGGATATCGGCCGCGCCCAGTCGTTCGTCCTGTCCACTTGGCGCTACGGCGCCGCGGACAACCAGGACAAGTCGAAGGTCTTCCCGGCTTTCCGGTCGCTGGACTGGATGCCGTTCACCCCTGAGGAGCGCGCCGCGATCTTTACCGCCGCGAACAACGAGTTCCGCACTTGGTCCGAAAATGCGCGCACCCAGCAGCGCGTGGCCAAGAACGCCATGGACGGGGCCACCCGCATCCTGAACCTCGCCACCCAGGAGCGCGATGAACTGGTCAACAAGCCAAACCCCAACCTGCAGGTGATTGACCAGCGCATGGCGGAGTACCGTAAGACGATCGAGGCCCGCAAGGCCGATATGGACCGCCTGGAGATGGTGGTAGCCCAGATCCCTCCGCTGGAGGAACTCTTCCGCCAGGTCAAGGATCCAGCCAAGACCGGTGACCTGTCCAAGGCCCCGGATGAGTTGACCAGGCTGGTGGCGCGGGCTGTGGTGGCCGCGCGCGACAAGAACCAGACCGCCTTCCTGGAGGCCGCCCGCGCGCTCTACCCCCTGGTCCGGGATTATACGGAGAAGCGCACCCCCTATGGCCGGATGATCCTCTCGTTCCTCTGTAAGACCCGGCTGGAGAAGTTCGAGACCCTGGACTTCCAGCTGGAGGTGCTCGCCGACCAGCTCAAGCGCGGCACCCCGGAGGGCGGCAACCGCCTGGTCGCAGACCTCTATCAGCAGATCAACAACGGCCGCAGCTGGATCAACGACGCCAGCCAAAAGGACAGCCGCCTGAAACTCAACAGCGTGCTGGCTGCCGGGATCCGCGACCTAATCGCCCAGAACAAGTTCTCCGATACCGCGTTCAGCTGGTTCTTGGCCACACGCCGGGGCGCCAACTGGGCGGAGCTGGGGCGCGACCAGGACCTGTTCGAAACCCTTATCCAGCGCCCGGAACTCCTCACGCGGCCGGACCGGGTCCTGACCTGGATGTCCTGGCAGACCGAGTGCCCGAAACTCGCCGACAAGTTCCCGATCGGCACCTGGTTCGAGATCCCCTTCGCCGACGAATGCCGCCGCCGCGGCCTGGTCGATCCGCGCTACTTCCAGCTGGGCGGCCGCGATGCCGGCGGCAACATCCTCAAGGCCACGGCCGAGGTGTTCCAGAAGTACGAGCGCCTCCCCTTCGGCTGGGATGACGGGAAGGTCGCCTACCGTAGCTCGCAGGAGCGCAACCAGTATTGGGAGCTGCAGGCCAGCGCCATGAAGGCGCCGCCTGCCCAGCGCGAGGCCATGCTGGCCCAGATCGAGTCCTGCTACGGCAAGACCCGCTTCGATGCCTATGCCAACGGAACGGTCCGCCTCGGCACCCTGACGCTCAGCCCGCCGGCGGAGCGCGAGCGCTACTTCGCGCAGCTCGGTAAGTGGGTGGCCGCCCGCGAGCAGGAGCCGGTGATCCCGTCGGCACCCAGCCTCGCGCCGATCCTGGTCTTCGGCAACCGCTACAGGATGACGCCGGCCGAGCAGGAGCTGTTGCTGCGCGTGCTGCGGCTGGACTGCAGTTGGGGCGGGGGCGGCGAAGCCGCAGAACTGGAGCGACTGCTGCACGAGACCATGCTGCCCGGCCTGCAGCATAAGGCACTCTTCACGCTGGTGCCGCGCATGTGGATGCTGATCCGCCAGACCACGCAGAACGCGGACATCGGACGTGTGCGCCTGATCAGCGTGGCCCAGAAGCTGTCCAACGATGGGTACGGCGACCTGGCCGCCAGTTATGCCGCCGCCGGCCTGGACGTCCTGAGCGGGGTCCTGACCGAGGACAAGCGCCTGACGCTGACCAGCATCAAGAACAAGGTTCTTTCCGGCGTGGTGGTGGTTGTGGCCGTGGACCGCAATGACAAGCGCTATCCCATCTTCCAGGCCCAGGCCAGCTACCAGATCGGCAAGCTGGAGGAGGCCTGGGCGCTGTCCGGCGAGCACCAGGATCTCTTCCCGGACTCATACAAGGATCTTGACCCGGAATTCAGCACGTGGATGATCGGCAAACTGACCGACGCCGGGGATTACGCCCAGTCCAAGAAGTTCGCTGACATCATGACCCAATGGATGGATAGCATGCCGGAAGCCTTCTCGCCCGCCATCCGCATGCGGCTGCAGCTGACGGCGGCCGAGATCTCCTTCAAGCAGCAGCTTTACCCGGCCGCCCGCGCTCTCTGCGAGCAGGTGCTCGCCGGCAGCAAGGATAGCGACGACACGCAGGTGCGCCATGATGCCAACATCAAGATCGCTGAGATCGAGCGCCTCACCCGAAAATATGACAATGCCATCGAGCGCCTCGAAACCATGCTGCGCTCGCGCGATAACTATGCGCAGGTGGAGGCCAACTACGCGCTGGCACTCGTCAAGTTCGACCAGGACGAGCATTCGGCGGCCAAGGAGTACCTCGAGAAGCTCCTGACGATGACCCCCTCGCACATGAACGCCCGCATCCTTGAGGGCAAGAACAACATCAAGCTTAAGAAGCTTGAGGAAGTCCTCCATATCAAAACGCTCCTGACGGCGGAGCAGCAGATTCTGGTCCCCGGCAAGCCGTTAAACGTCAGCCTGGAGGATAAGAACTTAGCGCTGGTAGGCAAATCCACCAAGATCGAGATCCGCGTGTGGACCAAGGGCGGCGACGAGGAGGTCAAGCTCCTGCTCCCCTTCGGCGATTCGAAGACCAAGTTCGAGGGGCAGATCCTGACCGCGCTGGGCTCACCCGTGAAGGGCGACGGCCTGCTGCAGGTGCTCGGCGGCGACATGGTCTACTACGATTTCACCGAGAACTTCAAGCGCGTGAACAAGATCACCGATGCCACCGCGCAGCCCGGCATCCGCGTGCTCTCTGACTCGGATCTCTACGTCTCTTCCGGGCAGATCGTCACCCGTGAGGAGATGGAGCGCGAGGCGCTGGAACGCGAATTGCGCACGCGCGCCTACGGCAAGAAGGCGATGGCGGCCGATGAGTCCAAGGGGAAGAAGGATGAGGTGGCCCTGAGCGCAATCCGCAATGTGAAGGAGGTCAAACCCGGGAATGCCATTAACGTGCGCGTGGTGCATCCGGGCGCCTGCATGACTACCAACCGCAACCGGATCTTTGTCAAGGCCGCGGTTACCAGCGGGGACCGCTACGATCGCGTGGAATTGCTGGAAACGAAGCCGCTCTCCGCGATCTTCGAGGGGACGATCCCGACCGTGGCAGCGCCGCCCATGGCCCTGGCCTCCGATTCGCTGGAGACGACGGAGCCCAATTTTGCCATCACGCAGACCGAGCACCCCGCCTGGCAGGCCCAAGCCGACAACCGCCGCCCGAAGTTCTTCACGGTGGACCTCAACACGCGCGTGGAGCTCGGGACGATGAAGATCGTGGCGGATGAGCCGGCCCACAAGCTCAAGAACTTCCGCCTGCTCGCGGCTCCCGACGGCAAGAACTTCCGCCTGCTCGGCGCCTGGCCGGAAAACATCCCGGCCTGGGATGGGGGGTGCCGCCTCACCGTGGTGCGCTATGCCAACTCTGCCACGCCACCCAAGGATCTCGCGGATATCCGGTCGTTCCTCGACATCGACTATATCCCGGCGGGGGTGGACAAGACGGTGCTCTCCCCCCGCTCCCTGGAGCTCAACTGGCCCGAAAAGCAGGGGATGGACGGGTTGGCCAACCTGCTCCAGATCTCCATGAACGGTCCGCGCAGCATCTACATAGCCCATTTCGAGGGGTCATTCTACCAGCCCGTCCGGCAGCGCCGGAGCTTCCGCATCGCCACGCCGACGCCGGCAGATCCCACTGCCAAGCCGGATCCGAACAAGCCCGCGGTCTCCTATACGATGCTCATCGACGGCGAGGCGGGCAAGGGCGTGCGCATGCTGAGCCGCGGGATGCATAAGATCGAGATCTACATGGTCGGCACACCGGAGACGGAGAACATCTTCTGGCTCGAATCGGGCGAGATCAAGAAGCGCCGGGTCACCTACACGCGCTGCACGCCCGAGTCGTTTGGCCTCCCCAAAAACATCCCGGCGCGGGAACTGGCCGAAGCGCAGGAATCGATCTCCTTCACACCGGCCGCGATCGAAAGCTCGAAGGACAAAGGGACCTTCTCCGTCAAATTCCCGCGGAACGTGAACGCCCGCACGGTGCGCCTGACCATGCTGGACTTCGAGACCGACTCGCCCGCGATCCGCAAGGTCCACCTCGCCACGGCGGCCGGCCGGCAGATGCTCCCCACCGTCGAGGACGTGGTCATGATGCGCGAGAACCAGCGGCTGGAGGTGATCGCCGGGGATAAGATCTCCATCAATTATCAGAACGCGGATCCGCTGACAAAGGAGAAGAAGTTCAGCGAGGCCTTCATGGGCGTGACGTACAACGACGGCGCTATCTCCGCCTGCTTTGTGGACTCGGTGCTGTTAGCCGACGGCTCGCGCAAGGCGGTCTACTCGCCGATGCGCCGGTTCACGCCGGGAGATACGCTGGGGATCTTTGTCAACGATCCGGACCTTGACATCAGCGAGGAGGAGAACCAGACGACCGCCCAGATCCGCGTCGGCAAGGGTGGCACCCCCCGCACCTTGAAAATGGTGGAGACCGACAAGCATTCGGGCTCGTTCTTCAACAAGATCTTCCCGGTAGCCGGGGCGGAGGCGGCGGACAAGCCTCAGGAGATCCGCGTGGAGCCGGGCGATGATATCCAGCTCTCGTACCTCGATGCCGAGAACAACGCCCCCGGCATCCCGTGGGAGCGCACGGCCATTATCGAGCAGACCTACTATGTGGATCCGGATTTCGTCTTGGGCACGGCCACCTCCCGTCTACTGCAGGCGGCGCAGCGCGGCGCGGCCAACCCGCTGGGGAGTGCGGCAGCACGGGCGAAGGCCACGGCGCTCAAGGGTGACAAGGCGGCGCCGGACGAGGTGTTCCCCGCGACCAGGATCATTGAAGGATCCATGCCAGAGGTCATGACGAACCAGAACGAGCGCAATACGATGGTGCTGGGATGCGCGCCGTTCGGCGTGGTGACGCACCCGACGCTGGCGGTCTCGCCCGGCAGCAAGATCACGATCTATGCGCAGACGGAAGCCGGGCGCCGGAAGTATGGCCAGCCGCTCAAGGCCGATTTTGACCTGGATGTGCCGGGCACCATGAGCTTCAG
>CAIZKT010000701.1:0-1748 GCA_903933565.1 uncultured Victivallales bacterium
ATCGTCGGAAGCATGCTGATACGTCGACCAAACTTCATTCTGAACTCGGATGCTCTGTCCATAACTTCGCGGTAAGATCCCCGTCCTCCGATAAGCTTCCCGTCGCGGCTGAGTGCGATGCCGCCGATTCGCGTCAGCCCGCCGGCCCCACTCCCAAAATGGCCGATGGCGACAGGACTGACGCTCTCGCCAGCGGTGGTGTAGACGAGAACCTGGTTTGTCTCGGCGTCGCCCACGTACACGCGCCCGGCGGCCGCATCCACGGCAACGCTGACGGGAAGCCCGCAGGGAATCGTCAACACGGGCTGGTGGGTGCTGGCATCGAAGACCCGTACCGCCCCCGCCTCGCTGTCGGCCACATAGACACGCCCCCCGGCGACGGCGAGGTCGCGGGGCGCGGCAAACTCGCCATCACCCTGGCCCAAAGGCGCCCGGTCACCGGGGATGGCGAAGGCATCCACACGACCGTGCTCGAGGTCCCCCACATAGACCATCCCCGCGGGCCCGACGGCGACCCCAGACGGCGTCCCGTCCAGGGGAATCTCGCGCAGCGCGCCGCCAAGTGGCGTAAAGACCCTGATCGACCGGGCCCGGGGATCCGCGACAAAGAGGTTGCCGTCGCCATCGACCGCAAGGCGCTCGGGATAGAGGCCCAAGCCCGCGCTGAGGGGTCCGCCGGCCGTGGCCCAGACAGCCTCCAGCAGCACGGCGGCCGAGGTGCGTTGACCGGCCGCATTCGCCACCGTGACCTTGACCTCACAGGCGCCGGGAAGCGCGGGCGCCACCCACGCTACGACCTGCGGGGTCGCCGGGTTGGCGCCCGACAAAACCCCCGCCGTCGCGCTCCAGGTGTAGCTGAGCGCGCCCCCCTCGGGGTCGGCAGCCTGCACCTCAAGCCGCGCGACCTCCCCGACGAAGAGCCGCGACGGCGAGGCCAGCAGCGCGGCGATCTCCGGCGGCGGACCGCTGGGCGCGGCAACGGTGAGGTCGAGGCTGACCGGGAGGCTCTGGGAGGAAGGCGCGCCGAAGAGCCCGCCGCTATCCCAGGCAATGCAGGTCACGGTATAGACCCCAGGGGTGTCAGCCGTCCATTCCGTCGTGACCCAGACGGGCGACCCGGGGCTCGCCAACGGCACGGAGACCGACGTCGCACCGTTCGAAAAGAGGCCGCCCGTGGCGGTGAAGGTGAAGCGGACCACCGCCCCGTCGTCCGCGGCCGTGGCTCGGAAGGTGACCACGGCACCCGTCGAGGCCGGGTCCGCCGAGGCGCTGAAGCCCGTCACCAGCGGCCGAGGATTCCCCAAGCCAAAGCCAGCCACGGAGGGCACGCCAAAGGCGACCGTCAACAAGAGCCAGGCGGCAAGCCGGAGTCCGACGCCTGGCGTCTTTCCCGCCCCAATGAGCAGGAGCCCCAGGCGCGCTCCCCCGCGCCGCCGGAGCGAGCGCCACGCAGATGGCACCCCGAACCTTTCCATCCTAACCTCCTGACCTGTCCCGCGGCACCACGCGCCTCCGCCAGAGCGGCAACGGGCCGTCACGCTTATGACCAGCGACAGCGGCAGAAGTGCCCAGAACCATAGGACACATAGTTAGGATACTTCAAAAGATAGCGGAACCCAAGGGGGTAAGGAAGAGGAGGGCGCAGGTCAGCTCCGTAGGGGTTTCGGTTTTGATCGTCTCCGCGTCCGGCGAGCAGAACGGGTCACGTGACTCTTGAGGGAGACTTCCGGCGGGACTGGTCGCGAATG
>CAIZKT010000702.1:0-3612 GCA_903933565.1 uncultured Victivallales bacterium
AGTCTCCCTGTCCGTCTCCTCCAGTCGCCGTTTCCCCGTCTCGCCGTCTCGCCGTTTCCTGACCCCAGGACCTGAGGTGTCACCACCTACGGAACTGACCTGCGCCCCGCACGCCGTCGGCGGTTGACAGGGCGTGGCCCGGGGCTGACATTACGGCCGTTCGTGATGACCTCCATCCCCAGGCAGGAGAATATCCGATGGCCGCGCCGAAACTCTCCCGGTCGACGTACGTATCTCGCAATGTCGGTGAATACGCGGCGACCCTGCAGATGCTGGGCTTGGAGTACGAGAAGATCGAGGATCTGCGCTACGGCACCAACCCGCACCAGACCGCCGCCTTCTACCGGCCCATTGGCGCCCCTGGCGTCATCGGTGGCATGACCGTTCTGAAGACCGGCAAGAGTGGCCTGTCTCAAACCAACCTCGAGGATATCAGTTACGCGCTGAACATCCTGAAGTTCTTTCGCGAGCCGGCCTGTGCCTGCATGAAGCACGTGAATCCCTGCGGTGCGGCAGTGGCCACACCGGGAGAGAGCGTGCTGAGTGTCTACAAGAAGGCGCGCGACTGCGACCCGCGGGCGGCCTTTGGCAGTGTGGTGGCCTTCAGCGTCAAGGTGGGCGCCGCCACGGCCCGCGAGATCATGAGCACCTTCGTTGAATGCGTCGTGGCGCCGGACTTCGAGGCGGAAGCCTTGGCCATCTTCAATGACCAGACAACCTATGCGCTGAACAAGAGTGTGCGCATCATCCGCTGTGGCGACCTGGAGGCGCTGCCGAAGTTTGTCGGCGACGCGGTCGCAGGGTATCGCACGGTCAAAGTCCTGGCCGACGGCTCGCTGGTGGTGGCGGACCCCTTGTTGACCCAGGTTCGCGGCCTTGACGACATCAAGCCCGCCGAGGCCGAGAGTAAAGATCTGGGCCTGGTGCGCAGCACCGTAGAGGCGACGCCGATGCAGAAGCGTGACTTACTCATCGCCTGGTACATGAACATCAGCGTGCGCTCCAATGGCGTGATCCTGCTCAAGAACGGCAGCTCACTGGCCGTTGGAACCGGCGAACAGGACCGCGTCGGCGCGGTCGAGAAGGCCGTCTGGAAGTACGAGCACAAGTACGCGGGCTCGGAGACGATCCACGACGCTGCCATGGCCAGCGATGGCTTCTTCCCCTTCCCCGACGGCGTCGAGGTCGCCGCCCAGGCTGGCGTGCGGGCCATCATCGCCCCGGCTGGATCCCTCAAGGACGCCGAGGTCATCGCCCGCGCCAATGAGCTCGGGGTGGCGTTCTGCCACGCCCCCGAGCGCGTCTTCTCGCATCACTAGCCCTTTCCCAGGCCCGCAATGCGCGTGAAGAGGTCGCGGAAGAGGGCGTCGCGGGTGCAGTGGGTGGCGACCCGCATGAAGTGCCGGTGCAGGTCCTGGCTGTAGGTGATAGGGTCAGGGACTCGCCTCCGGCGCCGCGACCTCGAAGATGCGGTGCAGGCCGGTGATGCCTTTGAACTCGAAGTAGCCGATGGACCTGACGCTGAAGGCCGGGTTCCCCTTGATCTCGTCGTTGACGACTTCCGAGATCAGGACCCGGTCTCGTTCTGGCAACTGAACGCTGGCCAGGTCCTCGGCACCCTTCAGTTGATCCAGCTTCGCCGCCTCGATGCGCGCCGCGAAGTTGGCCGCGGTTCCGATGCGGTCGCCCTGCGAGTCGATGTTGATCTGCCCCAGATGAATGCCCATCCGCAGATGTATCGAACGCGCTTCCGACAGCTTCTCGTTCGCCGTCCGCACGTTGCGCAGGATGTTCAGCGCCGTGGTCACCGCGTTCTCGGCTTCCGGAAAGGTGAGCATGAAGCCGTCGCCCGTGCCTTTGGAGAACAGCACCCGGTGCCGCTGAGATTCGCTGCGGACGATGCCCCCCAGTTGCTCTTTGAGCCCGAGAACATAGTCATCGCCATACTTGCTTCCCAAGGCCGTAGAGCCCACCATGTCGATGAACATGATCGCCTCGACCGCGGAGGTCGCAGCGCCGTTCTCGTTGCCCTTGTTGCGGCCGCTGTGAGTCGGCGCGGGCGTTGCCGCCCGCGCTGGCGGGCTCCAGGTTGCCCCGGCGCTCGCCTCGCTGCCCTGGGGACGGGGAGCCGGGACACGGGCGCGCGGCGCCGGCATTCCGCTTGCCGAGGCTGGCCGCGCGGTCGGCGCGACCCCGGCGAACCCGGGAGCCTGGGTGCCGCCCTGGCTATCGACGGCAGGCCGAGTGTGGGGCAAACGCCGACCCCCACCATCGCCCACCGGCAGATCCTTGAGCGCGACGCTCGGCCCCCCGGACTGCTCGGCTTTCGCTTCCTGCACGACGCGGGGATCCCCCTCCAGACGAACCCACAGGGGCACCCAAAGCAGAGCCACAGCCAGCACGTCCATGACCGCTTTCAGCGCCCCATACTGGACGCTGGGGGAAAGCGCAGCCATGACGATGTAGGCCACCACAAACCCTAGAGCGCCGACTACCAAGGCGCCATGGAGTTGCCGGTGCAGTGGCGTGCGCTGTGTCCGCCGGGTGGCTCGCGCCAGGTACTCCAACGCCAGTCGGTCCTTCAGGTCCCGGCGCAGGTACAGCGCCCGCGCCAGAGAGGTCACCAGGCACCAGGCCAGAAGTTGCGCTACGAGGGGAACCATCGTCTTGGGGTTGATCACGTACTGCAGCACATCTTCACGCAGTTCTGCCAGGTCAGCCTGTCCCAGCCCCCGAGTGATCCAGCCACCGTCAAAGGGGGTAATGCCCTTCGCGCCGATCGCCTTCTCGGCTGCCACAAAACGTGGAAAGGGGACCAGTCCCAGGCGCGGTTGGCCCACCGCAATGCCATGGGCGGCGCAGAACAGAAACGCCAGCGCGGCCCAGAACCACGCCGCCCGCCGACCCGCGGCCATGGCCAGACCCAGCGGCACCGCGATGCCGAGGTCGAACTGCATCAGGTAGGGCGCCGCCAGCAGGGCGCAAGAAGCCCCTGCATGCCGTTCGCAAAACAGCACGAAAAGGAAGCTGAGAAACGCCGTGAGGAAACCCAGTTGCCCGTGTACCGAAAACATCTGCACCGTACAGACTAAGCCCGTCAATACCGCCCCCATACGGAGGTGAATCAGCGACAGGCCAAGCACACAGAGAGCCAGCATCCACGACCAGCTCGAGAGAGGCGTGCGGAAGGTACACGCAGAGAGCACCGCCCACCCCATCACAAGGCCGCACAGAAGGGCCCCAAGAAACCGTTTCCGCTTCCCTACCAGATGGGCCAAACGGTCGCGCAGGACGATCAGCGGGAACGATGCCTTGGCGGCAGCGGTCGTGCTGCTGCTCATGTGACGCTCCTCCTGTACCAGCAAGGGCAAGGCGGTCGAAAATCCGACCCGCAGCTACAACAGTACGCAAGAAGACGCCCCAAGTCAAGGCCTTGGCTCAGGGTGGGGCGCAGGTCAGTTCCGTAGGGGTTCGCTTGTCTGAGAACCGCAGAGAGTCGAGGGCCTGCCCGCCGTGGTGGGTCGAGAGACGAGTGTCCGAGTCCCCCCCGTCTGATACGATCCCGATTTCGATTTCCATCTCGATCCGCCATCCCACCGCTCCGGTTTCGCG
>CAIZKT010000703.1:0-3047 GCA_903933565.1 uncultured Victivallales bacterium
AGCGCCTGGGGTCATACGAGGTTGCTGCAGTCTCATACAAGGGTTCAGCCGAGCCCCCGGCTGGGGCCGGACATACTGAAGTGAGAACCGCGGTTCGCATGCACGCGTCGAAAGGTTAGCCATGGATGCGTTTCGCACCGAACGGGACATGCTGGGTACCGCTGCGGTTCCGGCCGCTGCCTTGTACGGCATCCACACGGTTCGCGCGCTGGAGAACTTTCCACTGTCGGGGCGGCCGGTGAACCCGGCACTGGTGCAGGCCTATGGCGCGGTGAAGCTGGCCTGTGCCCGGGCCAATCACGACCTGGGGCGCTGGGATGAGGCCACCTTCGCCGCCATCGAGCGGGCCTGCTCGGAGATGGTGGAGGGACTCCTGACCGAGCACATCCGCGTCGATGCGCTGCAGGGCGGGGCGGGCACCTCGACCAACATGAATGTCAACGAGGTCCTCGCCAACCGCGCTCTGGTGCTCCTCGGCGCCGCCCCGGGCGAGGCCGACCGCCTTAGCCCGCTTGATGACCTCAACCTGCACCAGTCGACCAACGACACCTATCCGACCGCACTCAAAGTGGCCGCCATCCGCAAGCTGCGGGACTTGCAGACCGCGGTGGTGGCCCTGCAGGAGGCGTTCCAGGAGCGTGAGAAGGATTTCGCCCACATCGTCAAAGTCGGGCGCACCGAGTTTCAGGATGCCGTGTTGACCACCTTGGGGCGGGAGATGTCGGCCTATGCCGAGGCCTTTTCGCGCGACCGCTGGCGCATCTACAAGTGCGAAGAACGTCTGCGGGTGGTCAACCTGGGCGGCACTGCCATCGGCACCGGCCTGGCCGCACCGCGCGCCTACATCTTCCGCGTCGTCGAACACCTGCGGGCGCTCACCGGCCTGGGGCTGGCCCGCGCCGAGAACCTGGTGGACGCGACCCAGAATGCGGATGTCTTCGCCGAAGTCAGCGGTATTCTGAAGGCCCTGGCGGTGAACCTGGTCAAGGTGTCCAACGATCTGCGGTTGTTGTCCTCCGGCCCGGCGGGGGGCCTGGGCGAGATTCGTCTGCCGGCGCGCCAGGCGGGCTCGACGATCATGCCGGGCAAAGTCAACCCGGTCATCCCCGAAGCGGTGGTGCAGGCGGCCCTGACGGCGATGGCGCACGATCAGGCCCTGACCCAGGCCTGCGCTCTCGGAAGTCTTGAGCTGAACGCCTTCCTGCCCTTGATCGCCGACGCCCTGCTCTCCAGTCTGGACCTGCTGACCCAGGCTTGCGTGATCCTCTGCCGGTACTGCGTCACCGGCCTGACCGCCGACGAGGAGCGCTGCCGACGGCAGGTCGATTCCTCGACCGCGACGCTGACCGCTCTGGTGGGGCAACTGGGCTACGAAGCGGCTCTGGCGATCGGTGAGCGGGCCCACGCGGAAGGCCTCAGCATCCGGGCGGCGGCCCTGGCCTCCGGGCGACTGACCGCCGCCGAATATGCCGAACTGACCTCGGCCGAAGCCGTGATGCGGCTGGGCTCGCCCGACCTCCCACCCACGTCCGCGAAAGGACCGTCAGCGTGAGCACTTCGCAAACCGCCCCCAAAGGCCTCCGGCTGCACATCGCTATCCTTGGCCGCCGCAATGTCGGCAAATCGTCGTTGCTCAATGCCATGACCCGACAGCAGGTCTCCATCGTCTCGGAGGTCGCCGGGACGACGACCGACCCCGTCGAGAAGCCCATGGAACTCCTGCCCATCGGGCCGGTGCTGTTCATCGACACCGCCGGCATCGACGACGTGGGGGCGCTGGGAGCGCTGCGAGTGGAGGGGACCCGGCGTGTGCTGGAGCGTACCGAGATCGCCCTGATCGTGGTGGCAGCCGGGGACTGGGGCGACTTCGAGGACGGGCTGCTCCGGGAACTGCAGGAGCGCAAGATTCCCGTCATCGTCGTGTTCAACAAGACGGACCTGGGGGTTCCCAGCGCGGCGCTATTGGAGTCCCTGGCCAGCCAGCAGACGCCCTGCGTGCAGACGACGGCAGCGACCGGCGCGGGCCTCCTGGATCTGCGCCAGGCCCTGATCCAGACCGTCCCGGCCGATTTCATCAACCCGCCCACCATCCTGGGCGACCTGGTGCCACCGGGGGAGTTGGCGGTGCTGGTGGTGCCCATCGACACGGAGGCTCCCAAGGGGCGCCTGATCGTGCCGCAGGTGCAGTCCATCCGCGATCTGCTCGACAACGACGCCTGCTGCCTAGTGGTCAAGGAGCGCGAGTTGCGCCAGGCCCTGGACCGCCTGCGCACGCCGCCGGCCCTCGTGGTCACCGATTCGCAGGCCTTCCTGAAGGTGGCCGCTGACACCCCGGACGGTGTGCCTCTGACCTCGTTCTCGATCCTGTTTGCGCGCTACAAGGGCGACCTGGTCGAGTTCGCCCGCGGCGCTGCCGCCATCGAGATGCTGCGTTCCGGCGACCGCGTGCTCATCGCCGAAGCCTGTGCGCACCATCCGATTGGGGAGGACATCGGCCGCGTCAAGATTCCGCGCTGGCTACGGCAATTCGTCGGTGGCCGACTCGAGTTTGAGCATGTGCAGGGACACGACCTGCCCGCTGACCTCTCGCCCTACCGCCTCGTGGTGCATTGCGGCTGCTGCGTCTGGAACCGGCGCGAGGTGCTGTCACGCCTGCTGCAATGCCGCCGCCAGGGGGTGCCGATCACCAACTACGGCATTGCCATCGCGGCGTCGCTGGGTATCCTCGACCGCGCCCTGGGCCCCTTCCCCGCCGCCCTCGATGCCTACCGCGAGGCCCGTGGCACGCGCGTTGGCTGACCGTCGGCCCAGGGCTGTTTCATGAAACGACCGCCGTCGGCCGGGGCGCGTGTCAGTTCCGTAGGGGCTTCTGTTTCGATCGTCTCCGCGTCCGGCGAGCAAAACGGGTCACGTGACTCTTGGGGGAGACTTCCGGCGGGACGTGTCGCGAATGCCAGACGCCGCGGAGCGCTGAAAGCGCGGCCATTCCTCAGCCCAGGGCAGCGCCCTGGGAATGAATCCAAAACGAGATTGAGCCCTGCCGGGGC
>CAIZKT010000704.1:0-5894 GCA_903933565.1 uncultured Victivallales bacterium
GACCGCCGGCTCCAGGGATGGGGATACGGCGGGGACCGCCGGCTCCAGGGATGGGGATACGGCGGGGACCGCCGGCTCCAGGGATGGGGATACGGCGGGGACCGCCGGCTCCAGGGATGGGGATACGGCGGGGACCGCCGACTCCAGGGATGGGGATACGCCGGGAACCTGCCGACCTGACGGCGGAGGGCGCGCCAAACCTCATCTGTGGGTGTAGGCTATGGCGTTGTGGCGGTCATTCACTCTGCAGGATGCACGCAAGGAGAGGTCGAAGGATGAGTTCGAGCACGACGCTGAAGCCGGGCATTGACTGGGTGGGGTTCGTGGACTGGAATGTCCGTGATTTTCATGGCTACAGCACGGATCGAGGGGCGACTTACAACGCCTACCTGGTGCAGGATGAGCAGACGGCGGTGATCGACACGGTGAAGGCGCCTTACGTCGAGCACCTGGTCCGCAATCTCACCGCCAAGACCGACCTGGCCAAGATCGACTACGTGGTCTGCAACCATGCCGAGCCCGATCACTCAAGTGGCTTCCCGGCACTGCTGCGGCTGCTACCGCGCGCCCAGGTCATCTGCAACGCCAAGTGCAAGGCCGTGATGTCCGAGTACTACGATACCAAGGACTGGGCCTTCAAGGTGGTCAGCAACGGCGAGACCCTGCGGCTGGGTCGGCGCTCGCTGACCTTCGTGGATACGCCGATGGTGCATTGGCCGGAGTCCATGGTGACCTATGTGGCCGAGGAGAAGCTGCTCTTCAGCATGGACGCATTTGGCCAGCACTTTTCGTCTTCGCTGCGTTTCGACGATGAGAATCCCCTCTGCACCACCCTGGAGGAGGCCCGCATCTATTTTGCCAACATTGTGGCGCCCTACGCGGCGCGGGTGGTCAAGACCGTGGAGGAGTTGGCTGGCACCCCGGTGGAGATGATCGCCCCCAGCCACGGGGTGATCTGGCGCCGTCACGCGGCGGAGATTCTGAAGGCCTACCGCAACTGGTCGCAGTGCAAGCCGAAGGCGAAGGTCATCGTGGTCTACGACACCATGTGGGGCAGCACGGAAGCGCTGGCGCAGGCCATCTACGAGGGCGCCTGCCGGCCGGGGGTCGAGGCCAAGATCCTCAATCTGCGACAGAATAATCTGACCCGGGTCGCCACGGAAATTCTGGATTGCGCCGCGGTGGCCTTCGGTTCCGCCACCCTCAACCAAGGCATGCTGCCCACCGTCGCGGCGGCGGTGAATTACCTGACGGGGCTGCGCTTTACGAACCGCGTCGCCTTCGCTTTCGGCTCCTACGGCTGGGGCAAAGGTGGGTCGGAGGCCGTGGACGAGGCCCTGAAGGCGATGAAGTGGGAGGTCGTCCGCGCGCCTCTCAAAGCCAAGTTTAAGCCCAAGGATGCCTGTCTGGCGGAGTGTCGGGAGGCGGGCGGGCTGCTGGCCGAGAGGGCGCTGGCCCAGGCCGCGGCGGCCGGCTACGAACCCTTGGTGACGGATTGAGAAGTGCCTATCTATGACCAGGAACCGTGACCGAGAAGACGGCCCCGAGAGTCGGCGTTCCGTGGGCTGGATCAAGGCGCAGACCATCCGACTGGCCGATGAGGCCAACCCGCTGCCGCTGGAGATTGGCGGCGCCATTGCCCCGGTCGACGTCGAGTACGAGACCTATGGCACGCTGAGCCCGGCCAAGGACAACGTTGTCCTCGTGTGTCACGCTCTCAGCGGCGATGCGCATGTGGCCGGCTGGGACCCTGACGCCGAGGCCAGCGGTCGCACTTGGCGGCAGCGCAAGCCCGGCTGGTGGGACGCGGTGGTCGGCCCGGGCAAGGCGCTCGACACGCGGCGGTACTTCGTGGTCTGCTCGAACGTTCTGGGCGGCTGTTACGGCACCACGGGCCCGTCCAGCCTCAACCCCGCCACCGGCAAGCCCTACGGCCTCGATTTTCCGATGGTGACCGTGTCCGACTGGGTGCAGTTACAGGCGCGGTTGCTGGACGCTCTGGGCATTCATGATATCTACGCCGTGCTGGGCGGCTCGCTGGGCGGCCAACAGGTCATCGAGTGGGCCCTGGCGTTTCCGGAGCGCGTCCGCAAGTGCATCGTGCTGGCGGCCAGCGCCCGGCTTTCAGCGCAGGGGCTGGGCTTCAACGCCGTCGGTCGCCACGCCGTGATCCACGACCCGGACTTCCGCGAGGGGGCCTACTACGGCCATGCGACGCCGGACGACGGCCTGGCGGCCGCCCGCATGCTGGCCCACATCACCTATCTGTCCGGCAAGGGCATGGACGACAAGTTCGGCCGCCGGATTCAGGACGGCGCCCAGGTTCGCAGCGGCTTCAACATCGAGTTTCAGGTCGAGAGCTACCTGGACTACCAGGGTCGGGCCTTCGTCGAGCGTTTTGATGCGAACAGCTATCTGTACATCACCCGGGCGATGGACTACTACGATGCCGCCCTGCGCTGGGGCGACGGCGATCTGGTGAAGGCCTGTTCCCGCATTCGTTCCCAGGTCCTGGTGGTGTCCTTTTCCAGTGACTGGCTGTATCCGCCGGAGGAGTGTCGCCAGTTCAGCATGGCGCTGATGCGCAACCGCATTCCGGTGAACTATCTCAACATTCGTTCCGACTATGGCCACGATGCTTTTCTGGTCGAGGCGGAGACGGTGGAGCGGCTGATCAAGGGCTTCCTCTCCACCGCGCCGGCCGAGACGGGGGCGGGCCGTGGCGCCCGCCAGGGAGGGTGTACCCCATGACCAGGCACATTCCCAGCCGCACCGGCGTCTTCACCGAAGAGTTGCTCAAGTGCCTTGCTGCGCCGACCGCGGATGCCAATCTGGAGACCTTGACGAGCCTGGACGATGGCGACATGCCGATGCCGGTCGAGCCGGCCGGTGAGATCAGCCATCGCTGGCAGGACCCCATCATCGAGAATCTGGTCCCCGAGGGCGGTGGGGTGCTGGACCTGGGCTGTGGCGACGGGAAGCTGCTCAGTCGGCTGATGCGGACTAAGCACGTCTGCGCCCAGGGCGTGGAATTCGACCAGGAGTCGGTGCTGCGCTGCATCGAGCGCGGGGTGCCCGTCTTCCACGGCGACCTGGACGACGGACTGCGCGGTTTCCCGGATGCCAGCGTCGACGTGGTCATCCTCGAGGAGACGCTGCAGACCCTGCGGCGGCCGGTGCCAGTCCTCGATGAGATGCTCCGGGTCGGGCGGCGCTGTGCCGTCTCGTTTCCGAACTTCGCTCACTGGAAGGTGCGCAAGGCCTTCGCTCTGGGCGGGCGGATGCCGGTTACGGCGGCGTTGCCGCACATGTGGCACAACACGCCCAACATCCATCTGTGCAGCATCCGCGATTTTGTCGACTGGACGGTCTCCGCGGAGGTACGTATCCTGGAGGCGTACGTGCTGGCCGACGGCTTGTCACGGGGGCTGCGCGAGGGCGACAATCTGATCGCCTCCGAGGCGCTTTTCGTGCTCGACCGGCTCTGAGTTCAGGGCGCGGCCCTTCAGGCGTCGCCGAGGGCGCGCTTGGCCGCGGCCAGGGCGCTGAGGTCTTGCAGGCGCGTTCCCAGTCGCGGCGCTTCGATGGCGCAATGGGCCGCCGCCTCGGCCAGCGCGAGCCGGTCACGCTCCTGCCGCACGGCCTCCACCCACGGCTCGCCCAGATAGAGCGACAGGCTGCCCAGGACGATGAGGTCGGGGTGCAGGAAGTCGGCGATCAGGGCGCAGACGCGACCGGTCATCCGGGCATTGAGCGCGATGATGGCGACCGCATCCATGTCACCCGCCGCGGCCAGGGCTTGAATCTGGCGTGGCTCCGGCGGTTCCGGCCAGCGCCCAGGGTAGCGCCAGGTGGCGATCCGTCCCAACGAGCGGGCCGAACAGAAGGCTTCGGCGCACCCCCGGATGCCGAAGGCCTCGGGGCCGTCTGCATCCAGCAGCACATGGCCAATCTCGGGCGAGCGGCCAAAAGCGCCGTAGTAGGGCTTGCCAGCGAACACCATGCCGGCCCCAAAGCCGGTGGCGCAGGTGAGGTAGACCAGCCGCCGGGGCTGGCGCGCCCGGCCCCACTCGAACTCGGCCAGAGCACAGGCGGCGGCATCGTGTTCGACCGCGACCGGTAGCGCGAAGCGCTCCCGCAGCAGGCGCTTCAGTTCGATGCTGTCCCAGCCGGGCAAATTGGGCGGACTGTGGACCACGCCGCCTTCGGCATCGAGCGGCCCGCCGATGGAGACGCCGATGGCGAGGGCCGGCGGATAGGCCGCGGCGAGTCGGGAGGTCTGCGCGCAGACCTCATCGAGCATGGGGCCCGGCCCGCGTTCGGCCCGCGAGGGCCACTCCACCCGGTCCATGACCTGGCCATCGGCCGTGCCGGCCAGCACACAACACTTGGTGCCGCCGATGTCCAGGCCGAGAAGCGTGCCGTGCGCCGGGGCAGTGGTTGGCGGCTTGGTCCGTCGTGGCATGGGGTCAGACTCCCTGATTCAAAGAGGCGAACCGGCCCGTGGCCTCATCCCAGGCTACGTTCGCTGGGCGCCGGAGGAAGGGCGCCGACTCCAGGCCGATGAGACGCAGGGGATGGGAGACGCCGAGGTCGATAAGTTCGGTGGGGGTAAGTAGCCCGAGACCGGCGAGATGGTTCAGGCACTGCAGCAGCGTGCTTGACGAGCCGTAGAGCAGCTTCTCGTCGTCGGCGAGGCAGAGGCGCCCATCCTGGCGCAGCCGGATACGGCAGCCCTCGCGCTCGTAGAGCCCCGGCGGCATACCGGCATACATGACCATGTCGCTGGTCGCCGCCAAGCGCTCGACGGGCAGCGAGTTCAGCAGCATGCGCAGGAAAGGCTCCGGCAGGTGCTGGCCGTCGGGGATGAAGCACAGGTGCAATTCGGGGCAGGCCAGGATACGGACCAGGATGTTGTCGTGGCGGTTGATCTCTGGCCTGCAGCCGTTGCCAAAGTGGGTGACGGCACGCAGCCCGGCCGCGATGGCCAGGCGCAGAGTGGGATAGTCCGGGTTGGCATGGCCGAGGGAGACGAGGGTCTGACCCGAGACCGCCCGGATGAAGTCGAGGGCGCCGGGCAGCTCGGGGGCGACGGTGACCATGCGGATGGCGCCGCGGGCGATCCCTTGCAGGCGCTGAAACCAGTCCAGATCCGGCGGGATGATGTGCTGGGCCGCGTGCGCGCCGCGGTAGCCGTACTCCGGCGAGATGAAGGGGCCCTCCAGGTGAAGGCCCAGGATGTTGCCGTCGGGCCCTTGCCGGTCCATCGCCTCCCGGGCATGCGCCAGGTTGATCTCGATGGCCAAGCGCCGGTGCGTGCATACCGTCAGCAGAAAACCCGCCGTGCCGCGCTGGCGTAGCCGTTCGGCGGCGCCCAGGATGTCGTCGACCGTGGTCGCCGGGTCCAGAAAATCAACGCCGGCATAGCCATTCACCTGGAGATCCACGAAACCGGGCAGAGTGAGCATGAGTTCCGCCAGCCTTTCTGGTGCCGGTCAGCCATATCGGAATCACAACGTAACGACGTAACCCGCCGCTGTCCACGATCCGGTGCCGTTCCCACAGAAAGCATTAAGATCCGGTGCCGTGATCCGGTGGTGATCCGGTGCCGTTCCCACAGAAAGCATTGCCCCAAAGGAATTAGCTGCTGCCTGAGTCTCTTCTACAACACATTAGCCGCGTTCTCGATGGCCTGAAACCGCTGGTAGGTCTTCCAGGCCTCTGGTTATGTTGCGCGCAACATAAGGCGAGGTCTGGTCTTCCGATCTCATACTTTGGCTCTTCTGGGATTCCTGTGGGTAGAAATCGTGCCTGGAAGTGCTGTTTTGGCGAGGTCGAAGGGCCTATGACCGTCACTAAGTCGGAAGGTTTTCTCGCACGCAGTTATGTAAGTA
>CAIZKT010000705.1:0-4302 GCA_903933565.1 uncultured Victivallales bacterium
CAGCCGGGGCCGTTTCTGGGGGGTAGTGCTGCTGGCTAATGGGTTTGGGGCGTTGTGTGGGTCGCTATTGGCGCAGGGCGTGCTGATGCCGTGGGCGGGGCCGTGGTATGGCATGGGCGTACTGGGTGCGGGGTGCGCCGCGGTGCTGACCTGGGCACTCTGGGTGCGGCGCTCGTGGATATGGCTGGGGCTGGTGTTTCTGGGTTTCCTGTATGCCGCGCCGCGGGTGGAGGGATATGGGGGGTTGGCGTTGTTTCGCGCTCCGGGACCGGGGTTAACGCCGCGCCGCATTCTGCATGATCGGGATGGCATCGGGGTGCTGTTGGAGGCGGCCAACGGGCAACGTCGCATCCTGCTGAACAACTCCTACGGGGTGGGCGGCAGCCATTCGCAGCGCCTGGATCGGGTTCAGATGCTGCTGCCCTTGGTGTTGCACGAGGCGCCGCGGCGGGTGGCGGCGCTTGGGCTAGGGGCGGGTTTCACGGCGGAGGCGGCGCTGCTGGATCCTAGGGTTGAGCGTCTGGACGCGCTGGAGATATCGCCGCTGGTGCTGACGCTGTGCCGCGACGGCTTTCCGCGCGACCGCGGCGGTCTCTTCACGGATCCGCGTAGTCGGGTGTACCTGACCGATGGGCGGGTGTTCCTGGCGGCGCAACGACAGGCCTATGACATCATCCTGGGCGACCTGTTTGTGCCCTGGCGGGAGGGTTTGGCGGGGTTGTATGGGCTGGAGTACTTCCGTCAGGTGCGGGCCGCATTGGATGAGGGGGGGCTTTTCTGTCAGTGGGTACCGCTGTACCAAGTGCGCAGGGAGGACTTCATGCTGGTGGCACGGACGTTCCTGGCGGTTTTTCCGGAGGCGTACCTGGTGCGGAACAGTTTTTCGGTGCGAAACCCGGCGGTGGCGTTGGTCGGTCGGAAGGGGGGCGGGGCGGTGCTTTCGGAGTTGACCGTGGAGCGGCGCTGCGCGGAGGTGAGGCGCGACGGAGTCCTGAAGAACGCTCTTGTGCGTCATGCCGAGGGGGTTATGATGCATGTCATCGGGCCGGTCACCGCCCTGCTGACGGAGGCTGACGCGAAGGGGGGAGTGAACACGCTGGACAATGCGACGCTGGGGTATCGGAGTGCAGCGGCCATCCTGGAGCCCGAGTGGGAGGCCTGGGTCGGGAAGCGCTGGCAGGAGACGGTGGGGAGGGCCCTAGCGGGAGGAGGCCTGGGGAGGACGGGGACGGCGGCCGCGCAGCACTGGGTGGACGCGCAGTGCGCCGGTCTCGGGGGTGATCAGGAGGCGGTGCATCGGCACGTGACCAGTGCCCTAGCGGCGCTGCCGGCAGCGGTGGTCAATGATCCAGAATTCAGTTGGAACGACCTGCTGATGGACGTACCGCTGCCGATTCCGAAGAGTTTTCAGACTGGCGGTGGCGCGGGGCGCGACAGGTGAGGAGAGGGCGGGGGAAAAGGCAGGGAATGACAAATCGTAACTACTCAGGTGGGTCGCCAGGTTCGCAGTACCAGTTTCAGCCGGGTTCGGGCGACGGTGGTCCGTCTCCGAGACGAGGGATTCCGCCTGAAGGCGGTACACCAAACGGGGACGCGCCACGCTCAAACCGGGTACCCAAGTAGTTACGACAAATCAAGGCAGAAGGAGCGAGCCCTGGCTGGCGGGGGGTTCGGACCGGGAAGTCGGCGGGTCGAGGGGGAGATAGAAGACCAGTCCAGCTTCTTGCTTGAGGGCCTCCAGATACGCGGCGAAACGCTCGTGACCCTTGTTTTCTTTCAGATTCAACTCCAGGCCGGCGGCGACCTGGTTGAGACTGGGTTGTCGGCTGGCGTGCCGATCGCGCCAGCGCAGGAGGACGAAGGCGTTGGGGAGTTCGAGAACAGGGCTGATTTCGCCTGCCTCCAGGGAGTGTAGGGCGCTGAGCACGGGCGGCGGGAGTTGGCTCTCTTGCACCCGTGCCTGACTGAACGCGCCAGCAGCGGGGGGCGGCGCGGATCCCTCAGTGACCGAAGGAACCACGGCGGCAAACGACTGACCGGCAGCGACGCGAGCGCGGGCCGCGACGGCAGCGGTGTGGGCTTTCCCGCGGGCTTCCTGGTCACCGGCGGCATTGACGACGATGCGTTCGAGCCAGATGCTGACGGGGATCGTGAGTTCTTTCTGGCGCGTTTCGTAAGAGGCTGCAACCTCTTGGGCGGTGGCTTCCTGAGGGTCGACGAAAGTTCGGCGCACCCAGTCGGCAATCGCCGTGCGCAGGGCCAGCTTGGCGATGTATTGCTCGGTCGTCAGGTTGACGTCTTGCAGCAAACGCTCTAGCCCGGCACGTTGGGCGGGGTCACGCGACAGGGTTTCGAGGTGGAGGCGGGCGCGTTCGAGGTTGGGGGGGAAGCCCGCGGCCTCGGCCTTTGGTCCCAACAGTTCTTCATCAATGATGTCATTTACGACAGGACGGAGCATGAAGCGCAGGCGTGGGGTGGGGATGCTTCCGTCGGAGGCCAGGATGCGGTTGACTCTGGCGCTGATGGTGGGCCAGACCAGATCGCGGGTGATGGGCCAATCGCCGACGCGGGCGAGGACCTCGGGAAGGAGAGTCAGGCCGGCGGCGGAGGCGGGGTCGATGAGTGCGGCGGGGGCGCGTGGGGTGGGTGGCTGGGGTGGGGCGTCGGCCGCGGGGTAGGACGTGCCCCAAACGACGGCGACGGGGAGTAACCATCGGGGCAGAACCCGTCCGACAACATGGCGGGGCCTGTGCTGAGGCGTCATGGGCTTGATCTGCGCGCGGCAGAATCCTTACTCCGCTCGCGACAGAGGGGGCGCCAGCGAAGTGTGGCGCCCCACGTCCTAAGAAGACGCCAGTCCCGCCGCGGCGGATGGCGTTTCTACGTTAGCGGCCGAAGTCATGCATGCCACGGACCTCGTTGGGCCGCAGTGGGCGACCGGAGGGATCGACGAGGCGGGCGGTGACGAAGACCAGCAGGTTGACCTTGACGCTCTTCTCGCCATTGCTACGGAAGAGTCGTCCGAGGACGGGGATATCGCCGAGGAGGGGCACCTTGTCTTCGTACTTCGAAACGCGTTCCTGGATCATGCCGCCGAGCACGACGGTTTCGCCATCCCAGACGATGACCTTGGTCTCGACGGTACGCGAGGAAAGGATGGGCATGGAGGCTTTGGCGGTGATGGTCTGGCCGGCCAAAACGATATCATAGTTGAAGGCATCGTCGTAGCCGATGAAGTCAATGACCTGGGGTTTGAGTTCGAGGTCTATGGAGTAGTTGTCACTGGCGACGGTAGGCAGGACTTCGAGGATGACACCGACATCGCGGGCTTCGCCGAAGGTGGGGATGGAGGGCGTGATGCTCACGGCGCTGGCGCCGGTGCCTCCCGTGGTGGTCATCGTGGGTTCGGTCCAACTCTCGGGGAAATAGCGCTCGGTGACCATGCGCAGGATGGCGGTGGTACCGCTGAGGGTAGTGACCTTAGGGGAGGACAAGACGTCGCCATTGGCCTGCTGTTCGAGAGCGTGGACGACGGTTTTGAAGCCGTAGTTACCGAGGATCATGTAGGTGCTAAAGAGCTCGTCAGAGCCGGCGAAATCGGAGAAGAATTCATTGGCATAGCGTAGGCCATTGGTAACGTTTGCGCCCTTGGCGACGCCCAGTTCGGAAGAGCCCCGGCCGACGCCGGTGTTACCGCCGGTGACATCGCTGGAGAGGAAGTGGTCGCCGGCGCCGGTGCCGGGGTTGTACTGGACGCCGCCGGCGTTGAGGAGCCAATCGAAGCCCAAGGCCTCGAAGTTGGTCTGCTGGACCTCGACGAATTTAGCCTCGATGGTGACCAGTTTGGGGGTGTCGTTGATCTCGGCGAGGATGGTCTGGATGCGGCGGTGATTCTCGGGAGTGTTATGGACGATCAGTTTGCCCTGGCGCTGGAAGTAGGTCATTTTGGCGCCTTGGGGGAAGGAGATGCCCATGTTGGCAAAGAAGAGGTCGACGTTGATCATGTAGCGATCTTCGCCGGTGGTATCGTCGTCGCCGGTAGTGCTGTCGTCATCGTCGCCATTGGTGGTGTCCGTGCCATCGGTGCCGCCCGTGGTCGAGCCGAATTCGAGTTGGGTGGCTTTCTTGCGGGTGCGTTTGGCGTCAAAGACACCGGCAGCGACGTTGTAGAAGCGGGTCTCCAGGTTTTCGAAAGGCACGCTTTGGTCGACGAGGATGACCGCGAATTCCTCGACCTTATTCTTGAGTCCGGCCAGTTTGCAGATGTAGTCGACGACGTCACCGAGGGGGACATTGTCGAGG
>CAIZKT010000706.1:0-1607 GCA_903933565.1 uncultured Victivallales bacterium
GAACCAGGCCCCTGCGGGTCCTTGGCATCGCGGGCTCCAGAGCGCACAGCGCACGATAACGCAATCCCCTGGAGCCGGCGGTCTCCGCCGTATCCCCATCCAGAGACGGCGGGCGGAAGAGACGCTCAGGGACGGCGTCTCTATTCCGCCGCCGCGGGTGGCGGCGCGACGGTGTAGCCGCAGGACTGCAACCAGGGAGCCAGGCGGTCGCGCTGGTCGCCATCCACTTCCAGGATATGCTCGTGGAAACGCGCTCCCAGACCGAAGCGCGCGTGGATATCGCCCGTGAGTTGCATCTGCTCGAGCATGCCGAGTTCCGGCAGGCCATGGACATGCGTGACCCGGCGCCCGCCGCTGCGCTTGAAGAGCTGCAGACGCAGGCCCTTCACTCGCTCGCGGAACTCGATACAGCCGCCGTCCTTGAACGCCTCCAACAAGGCCAGATCCTCGGGGCCCATGGCGGCGGCGGGGGGCGCGGCAGAGGCCTGGGGTTTGGCGGGAACCGGCGGCGGCTTGGCGGGCACGGCGGCAGCCACCCGCAGGTCCGCAAACGGATTCACCTTGAACTCCGGCGGCCGGGCGGGCACTGGGCGAGCCCCAGATTTCGCTTTACGTGCCATCGCTGCCAGACTCCGGTTGTTCACTCGCCCGTTGCCACTCGCGGCCAGTTACAAGGCTACAGGAGACGCTCCACACTCACGTAGTAGCCCGGAAACAGGGCCTGGAGCTCGTGGCGCATCTTCAGACTGGTCGTAAACGCCTCGGTAACCTCGCGGTACACGTCCATGGGGATGTGCGCGCCAGCCGTGGCCCGGCCGCTCTCCCGATCAAAGATGAGAAAGGCCAGGTGCGCCCCGTCCGGATCCGTCGAGAAATCATAGAGCAGACGATGCCGGACCGGGTCGGGCCGGTTCTCGCGGCTGGGATTGCTGAAGAGCTGATACTTGACGTACTCCACGATGCGGTCGTCCAGGCCGCGTTCGTGCAGGGCGATCTTCTCGATCAGGGCGCTGCGGTCGGTAACCAGCCGACAGGTCGGCGGTAGCACGCCGCTCTCCTGGCCGAACACCTGTTCTGTGACCTGCCGCATCTGGCGCTCGCCGTCGGCCCAGGACGCGGAGTCGGCAGCAGGGACGAAGTAGACCATGAAACGCGCCGCGTCATCGCGGTAGAGCACGGGCACGTCCAACACAAAGACGGTCTTGCAGGCGCCGCAGGTCACCCGGTTCAGGGCGCCTTTGAAGAGCTCCTTGAGCTCCTTCGAGCGGGGTTGCAGCACGGTGACGGGCACGACTTCCTGCGGGGCCTGGCAGCGCGGACACTCGATCACACGCACGCTGTCGGTTGGGGGCGGTTTGGGGCGTTCGCGCTTCACTGAATTCACCACTTGCCTGGCAGAGAGATAATCGGGAGTGCGCAATATAGCCCACGGCGCTGGCCCGGCCAATCCCAAGCGGGGACGCGGAAGTCGCGGGTTCGCCTCTGCCTCTTCAGCCCCGAAGGGGCGCAATCCCTCAGCCCAGGGCACCGCCCTGGGTACTGGGCATACCCCAGATTCTCAGCCCTGCAGGGGCGCAATCCCTCAGCCCAGGGCACCGCCCTGGGTA
>CAIZKT010000707.1:0-1791 GCA_903933565.1 uncultured Victivallales bacterium
AGGCGTTGCCCTGGGCGCCCGGAACGCCCCTGTGGGGCTGAAAACCACGGCCCATCCTTATTGCACAGGTCACTTTTTTTCGGCGCGAATCACACCCGTCTGGAAACGCAAAAGGCCCTGAGGTTCATGGCGAACCGAGCGCAGGTCGTAACGTCTTCTCACCCATTCCCTCACTCCACCAGGTCGCCGATCAGCATGATCGCGCCGGCGTACCAGGTAGTGCCCTGGTACTTGTCCGGGTTCTTCTCCATGTCGGGCCGGTTCTGCTCGAAGAGGATTTTCATCTTGTCCGGCACCTGCGCATCGACGGTAACCGTGACCGTATGCACGGTGTCCGGCAGTCCCGAGCCCAGGTCAAGGCTGGCGATGCGATGGCCGGTGCAGTAGGGATCGATGCGGGCACGCACCACCTCGGGCTTGTCGTCGAGCTTGACCCTGACCTGGCCGCAGTCCGGGCCGAGGAGATCGTAGACGCCGGCGCTGGTCCCCTTGAACTTGAAGGTGATGGACTCACCGGGCTTCGCGGCCTTCCACAGTTCTGCCATGCGGCCGCCGAAGGTCTTGGCCAGGTTTTCCCTCTTCGGGTCGAGTTTCTGCCAGCCGGCGCTCAGCGTGGCACGGCTGAGCGGCAGCATCTTGGCCGTCTCCCAGTTGTCCGCGACCAGGGGCGCGCCGAGGAGATGCGGTCCGAGCTTCGCCCCGGGAAGCACCGCGAGCTTCTCCATGCAGCGGGCCACCACCTGCGTGTAGACCTCATGTCCGGTCTCGACGAGCGGATGCACGCCGTCCTCGCTGAAGAGCATCCTGTCGCCGAACGCCACCCTCTCGGCGTCGGTCTTGGGCCGCGTGCCTTTGAAGACGAGCTTGCCGTCCTTCTCCAGCTTGGCAATCTCGACCCCCATGTGGATGGAGGGGATGCCGTAGAGGTCCGCCAGAACTTCCATGGCGCTGGCCGCACGCGGGTACTTACCGTTCTTCAAGTCATTCAGCATGGTCCCATGCGCTAACGTATAAACGTAGCAGATGTCCATCTCGGGCAAGGCCTTCCACGACTGCCGGATGATCCCCTCCATGCTGCGGTGAATGCTGAGCGGGTCGGCGCCACCGTCGTTCACCGCAAACTCGACGAACATCAGGTCCGGCTTAGCCTGCAGCACGTCATGGTCAAGGCGGAACACCCCCAGCCCAGAACCCGTGCCGCCGATGGCCGCATTGACTTCGCTTATCTTGGCCTGCGGGTACTTATTCTGGAACCACGCCAACGTCTTGACCCGCCAGCCCGCCGCCGCGGTGATGCTGCCGCCGAAGTAGGCGATCTTGATCTCTTTCCCCGCCGCCAACTTGGCAAAGAAATTGGGCAGGCCCTGGCGCGGCGTGTACTCCACCGCGTCCCGCAACGGATACGCGGGTTCGGCGGCCAACAAGGACATTCCTGCCGCCACGGTCGACACGAGCATTGCGAGTGGTTTCATTCCAGCCTGCCTTTCCTATGTGTACGATACGCATACCCGAACGCAGTGGTAGCCTTGGTCATGGCATCTCCCCTCTCCCCGATCCAAAGCCGCAACCAACCTGACAGCATCGTTCCCCCAGGATTTCGCCCTATGATAGCCGGCGACAGGCGCGGATGCAAGAGCAGGCGCAGCCGCCGGGCGCAGGTCAGTTCCGTAGGTGGTGACACCTCAGGTCCTGGGGTTCAGGAAACGGCGAGACGGCGAGACGGGGAAACGGCGACTGGAGGAGACGGACAGGGAGACTGGCGGAGAGGAAAACAGGGTTCAGGGTCAGCCA
>CAIZKT010000708.1:0-3873 GCA_903933565.1 uncultured Victivallales bacterium
GTTGCCACTGCCGACATCCAACACCCGCAAGCCACGCACCTCGCCCAGCAGCGCCAGCATCGGTTCGTCGCTCTGGTAACGCCGGTTCCGGTCACCGTCCGCATCGTACCCAGCGTCCCACCGTTGGGCGTTCGCGTTCCAGTTCGCCTGCACGTCGGCATCCGTGCATTCCCGGGAAGAACGCCACTGTGTGGGTGTCTCAGGGTACCGGGTCAGCCAAGGCTCCTCCGAGCGCCCTGGCACATCCGCCGGCAATTGGCCTTCAAACTCCAACCGGTCCAACGCCGGCAGCCATTGCCCCGACCACGGGGACTGCAATTCGAAGTAGTACCCCCAAGCCCAGTACTGCGCCACGACCTCGCGTCGGGCGGTCGCGCACCTTGCGCAAAAGCACTTCCCGGTTCTCGGACAGAACGCGACGGCCATGAAGTGCGCCGGCTTGCCGCATTGCCCGCACACATACCGCCAATGCCGCCCGCACCGCGGTGCGTCCGAACCCAGATCGAACGCCGCCGCCGCGGCTACGTACTCAGGATCGATGGCCACAATCTTGTCGCAGTAGAAGCAGTTCATGCACACCCCCTCAACCGGATGACCAGGTTCAGGTTCGTTTCCGCCCTACCACCAGCAGCACTCGCGGCAGTCCGCCGACCGGCGGTACTTCCCAATCGCCATCCGAGCCGGTGCCGAATTCCTCCACCGCTTCCAGTTCGCAGCCGACAGCCAGCACCGCGCTAATGTAATCGCCCACGGTCCACTGGAACTCGTGGGCTTGACCACCGGGCACTTCGTAGGTGTACGGCCCCCGGTGGAAGTAATCGGCGGCGATCTCCAGCCGGTCCGGCGTGTCTCTCCAGATGCGGCGGAACGGATGATACTCGCTGACGACCATCCGTCCGCCCGGCTTCAGGAGGCGCGCGGCCTCGCGGTAGAACGTCCGCAGATCCGACACCCAAATGGCGATGTGTCCGCCGGTATAGACCAGATCAAAGGTGCTGTCGGACAAGTCGGACAGGTCCGACACGTCGGCTCGCAGGAACTCCACTGCCAGCCCCAACTCCGCCGCCCGTTGTCGGGCCACGGCGAGTTGGTTCTCCGCGATGTCCACCGATGTGACGCGCGCCCCCATGCCGGCAAGGGCAAACACCGCGAGGTTGTCGCCGCTGCCCAACACCGCGACGCGTTGGCCGGCAACGTCGCCGAGCCACTGCAGTTCGCGCTCGTCCAGGACCAGGCCCGGTTCCTTGGCACAGCGCCGCCAGACCTTTTCGGTCTCCGGGCGTTTCGCCCAGTCGGCGCTACGCGCGTCCCATAACCGCCGGTTGGCGTCGTGAATGTCGTTCATGATGGGTTTCCCAATAAGGCAGCCACGCGATGCATCATTACCTCATCCGCCTCAATCCCGCTTTGCGCCAGCAGGTCGACCGGCGCCGGAACGAAACCGAGGCAAATGAGCAAGCCGAGCGAACGGAAGTTGGCCCGCTTGAGCACCGCCGTAAACTCGCTAACTGCATAGTGGCTGGTCAGTTCCGCGAGCATGGCCTGCGTGGCTTCCCGGCCATAGCCGCGCCGCCAATACCGGCTGTTGAACTCATAGGCGATACCGGCCCGGCCCGTCGGCAAGACCGTCGCCTGGACGTAGCCGATGAGTTCCGCGCCGCGTCGGCGCACTGCCCAGTTCAGCCAGCCTTCTCGTCCGTCCGGCGAACCGCGTGCTTCCCAGCGCCGGTACCGCTCGCGCAACGCCGCGACCGACGCGGGTGGCTGGTTCTCGTATTCGTAGATCGCCGGGTCGCCGAGCACCGCGAACATCTCCTCGGCATGCGCGGCTGCTAACGGCTCCAGCGTCAGGCGGTCGGTTTCGATGACGTGCATCTCACCTCCAACGATAGGGCATGTAGCGATGGCACGCACCGCCTCGTCATCCTCTCGCGCCATTGGCCGGCAACCGGGCGCGGTCGGCAGGAACGGCATCAGTCCTTCCGGCACCAGACGGTCGCGTTCCTGGGTGAGGTCCAGCCAGCGGGCATCGCCACTGGCCCAACCGGCTTCGTGAAAGGGAAGCGTGATGCACGCGTAGAGCGACTCGTTCACGAACCGCGCGTCGTAGACGAACACGATCTCGTGTCCCGGCTGGCCATCGAGGGTGAACAGGTTCTCGAGCACGCCGAGCAGGCGGACCTCGCGAATCTCGACGCCGAGTTCCTCGCGAATCTCCCGCACGACCGCCTCGCGCGCCCGTTCGCCGAACTCGATGGCGCCGCCGAGGGGCCGGCAGTAAGCGCGGCCGGTCTCGGGATCCATACCGTCGCTGACGAGAATGCGACTGCCGTGGCGGAACAGGCAGATGGCGATGGGGCGGATTGGGTTGGGTTTCATTTGCCTGTCCTCCCGAAGGCACGCAGCACCTTCAGCGCGTCAAGCGTGAGAATCCCTTGCCATTCCCTTTTCGCGACCGGCCAGGTCTCGGGGAACGCGTTACCCCAGGTCCACGTCGGTTGCCACGAGCCGTCGGCGCACTGTTCGGCGATAAGGAAATCGAGGTTGGCTTCCACGGCTTCGCGCAGGGGCTCGTAGTATGGCGACGCCGATGACTTCACGACGGTCAACGGTCGCAGTGCGTACTTCGGCCACTTGGCCGGGTCGCTCTCGACGGTGGCCAGCACCCGGTCGGTGATCTTCCGTCGGGTCGCGGCCGGCAGCGGGACCATCTCAGCCAAGCGCACGTAGCAGAGCAACTCGTGCAGGTCAGGTGGCTGGGCATTGAGGAACTCGAGTGTGCGGCGCAACGCCGCCTGACGGAGCGACTCATCCGCCGCCGTACCGAACAGGAAGAAGTAGCCGGCAATCTCGGCGCTCGGGTTCGCGCGAAACCCACGCCACGATGTCGCCAAGTCCTTCGTCGTCCACCACGGCGCATGCGGTGCCTTGTTCGCGGTGGGCGGGATGATCGGCCAGACGTGGCTCTGCCGGTCGCAAACCGCCCGCAGGTAGTGCAACGCGCAACGAACCATCTCATGGTCCGGCGGGATCTGCAGTTCCCGCATGATCTGCAAGCCATGCGTCGTCGCTATCGCCGAACTGTCCGGCGTCCGCAGGTCCGGCTCCGAAGCGCGGCCGAAGCCGCCGTCCGGATTCTGAAACGCCGACAACTCCCGCAGCACGTCGCCCGCCGTACCGCCGGCGAAGTGGAAACGGAACAACGCCCGTTCACGCGGACGGGCCTGCTCGATCAGGAACTCCTCGGCGCCGGCGTACTGCGGTTGGCTGAGTTTCTTGCGCTGGGGCTGTTCATTCATCATTACCTCCCACTCGCCGCAGCGGGCGGCTTTCGGCTCTTGAAGATGATCGTGCCGGGGATGAGCGCCAGCCGTTCGGGCGTGTTGTCCCACAGCCCGAACCACGGGTCGTCGGGGCGACGCTGACGCGAATCGGGTTCGAGCATCCGCTCGACAACGAAGCCGGCCGCGACCTGCAAGTTGAACAAATCGCTGATCGTGCGGTGATGGTTGGCGAACGCGCAACCGGTCTCGGCGCCCAGCACGGACTTGCCGGTGGCGTGATATGAACGGCTGAGTTGCAGCGAAGGCCCCGCCAGGCAATGCCCGAACGGATGCCCGTCGCTCCAGACAAACACCCCGCCGGGTTTGAGCCGGACATAGTCGAATGAGACTTGCCGACGCGGTTGCCATTCCGATCCGGCCGGGCAACTACCCAGGTTACAACTCAAGGTGCATTTCCCTGCCCCAACGGGGCTGTGGCCCAGAGCCCAGGGTTGCGGCCAGGGTGCCGCTACCCTGGGTCAAATGTGGTAAGGGCCTCCTACCCCAACGGGGTTGCGTCCTGGCACCATGACCCAACCCCGGTGGGGCA
>CAIZKT010000709.1:0-2534 GCA_903933565.1 uncultured Victivallales bacterium
CCCTTACTCCCTTACACCCTTACTCCCTTACACCCTTACTCCCTTACTCCCTCACTCCCTTACTCCCTTACACCCTCACGCTCTCACGCTATCACGCTCCCTCTTCAGCGGCTCCAGTGCGACTTGAGGTATTGGATGTAGCACATGCCGATCTCGGTCGGTATGTTGGCCGGCATGTGGTTTCCCACGGCCCAGATCAGCCCGGCGCACTGCGGCGCCAGCGCCAGGGTCGCATCCATCTCGCGCTTGACGGCGTCCCAGCCGTTGAAGGTCATGGTGCGGCAGTCCACCGCGCTGCCCACCAGGCAGTGGGTTCGCCCGAAGTTCTGTACCACCCAGGCGAAGTCGTTGGTCGGCTCGAAGATGAAGCCTTCAGCGCCCGCTTTGGCCAGGTCGTCCATGAACACGGTGAAGGTGCCGTCGCTGCAGAAGATCACTTTCTTGCCGGCGCGGTGCAGGACATCCCAGCATTGCTTGTACAGCGGGATGATGACCTGGCGGTAGAAGGCGGGATCCATGAAGGGCCCTTCGGTCCAGACGAAGTCGTCGTGTTGGATGAAGACCTCGATGGAGGTTTCGGCCCAGGCTTTGACGTGATGCAGGGTAAGCGCGCCGAAGGAGCGCAGCACGTGGGCGAAGCGTTCCTTGTCGGCGGCGGCCGTCAGCAGCATGTCCCAGCCGAAAGCCTGGATGGCGCCGGAGATCACGGTCTTGTAGTAGCCGCCGGTGTAGAGTTGATTCGGGTTGGCGGTCTGGGTTGCCTGGAAGTGGTCTTCATAGCACTTCACCAGCCCCGCGAAATCGGGCAGGCCGTACTCCTTGACCGCATCGAATTCAAGGACCTGCGCAGCGGACTCGAAGGGGGAGGATTGGGGCTCGCGCCGGTCCGTGCCGCCCTCGGCGTAGTCCGCGTGGCCCATATCGGTGACGCGACCGCGCTGCCCCCAGCCCACCGGGCCGTCGTGGACGCCGAAGAGGAAGTCGATATCCCAGGCGTCATTGAAGCGGCGGCTGTCGGCGGCGGTGCCGGTACGTTTGCCGATCGTGGCCTCGATGATCCCCGAGTGGTAGTGCCCCACGGAGTACTCGGTATGGGCAAGGCGGGGAGTGGGGCGCAGGTTGATCGCATCCCGGGCAATCTGTCGGCTCATGTCTCGGCTCCTGGCTGAGGTGGACGAAGCTCATACTGGCGGGGGCTTGCCGTCGTGACCGCGGGGGCCTCGCCGTCGCGGGCTGCCGGCAGCAGTACCTGCAGGCGGGTCCCTTTGCCGGGCGCCGTCTGCACCCGGATGGTTCCATGGTGTCCACGCACGATGCCCAACACGGCCGCGAGGCCCATGCCCCGGCCCACGGCGCGGGTGCTGAAGAACGGCTCGAACAGGCGCTGGCGAGTGTTCTCGTCCATGCCGGCGCCCGTGTCCTCGACCTCGAGTACGGCATACAGGCCTGGCGCCAGCGCCGTGGTGTTGACGCCGGTGGCCAACAAGGCTTCGTCGGCGCTGACGGCGGAGGTGCGGAGGGTCACCGTGCCAGCGCCAGGGGTGGCCTCGGCGGCATTGGCCACCAGATTGACGAGGACCTGTTGGATCTGAGAGCAGTCCGCCACCACCTCCGGCGCCGGTTCCGGAGCGGCCTCGACGAGCAGTCGCACCCGGTCTGGCAGGCTGGCCCGCAGCCGCGGTTGCAGGCTTTCGGCGAGTCGGGCCAAGTCCAGACGTTCCGGCCGAAACTTGCCGCAGCCGGAGTAGTCGAGCATCTGTCGGCTGACGGCGGTGGCCCGGTCCGCGGCCTGCTGGATGCTACGTGCCGCGGCGGCCATCTCGGAGCCCTTCGGGGCATCGAGCAGGATCAAGGCCGTATTGCCGACGATGGTGGTGAGAATGTTGTTGAAGTCATGCGCCACCCCGCCGGCCATGGCCCCAAGACTTTCCAAGTGCTGCGCCTGGCGTAGGCGTTCGGCCAGGGCCTGTTCACGCTGCTGCAGGTCGGCCTGTACCTGGAAGACCCGCCACAGATAAACGACGGCGGCGAAGCCCAGGAGGGTCGGCACCACCAGCGGCGCGTCGGCCAGCCAGGTCACCCAGGCAGGAGCGCGTAAGCCCAGGATGTCGGTGGCCGAGCACAGCGTCTGTTGGAAGGTGTTCCAGAAGAACAGCAGGGCCAGGGGCAGAACCCGCCAGTCGTGGTAACGCCGGTAGATGATCAGGGTCAGGACGAGGGTGACCATGCTGACGTTCATGGCGAACACCAGCAGATAGGCCGGACCGAGGACCTGCAACATGACCGCGACGATAGCCAGGGCGGCCAGCAGGATGACCACCGGCCCGGCTGCGCGCCAGAGTCGGCCCGACGGACGTTTTTCAGGGGGTTTGCCGACCATCTTACTTCAGGCTCGCTGCCGCTGCTCCAGGCGCGGTTTCGGACATGGCCCGTAATGTGCCTGGCCCGGCAGTGCTTTGCAAGAAGATCAGTTCTGGGTTCAGCGGGGCCCCCGGCTTGGAGGCCGGTCATACCAGAATGAGACTTGCCAACGC
>CAIZKT010000710.1:0-1821 GCA_903933565.1 uncultured Victivallales bacterium
GCGAGGGGCTGCCCGTGCCCCGGGAGCCGGCGTTGCTGACAAGCGCAGCCATGGATGGCGAAGCGAAGTCAGCATCGAGCGAGTGAAGGCCTGGAAGGCCGCAGCGAGCGTCCGGCGACGGGGCATGGGCTGCCCCGAGCGGGGGCGGCACGCCGGGCGACGCGGAACTCGGGCTCGATGCCGGAAGATGGGCCGGTTGCACCGTCCGTGCGGGACAGGGGGGCATTTTTCCAGGAAAAAACAGGCTTTTTTTCTCAACAAGCCGCTTGTGGCCTGCGTACATCGGATTAGTCTCGAAGGGTCCTTCTTAGGAGAGAACCCATGTCCGTGTCCGGTGCCCGCTCGCCTCGCTCGAACTTTCTCCGCCGCCTGCAGTCGCTCGCCTGCGCCGGCCTCGTGCTCGCGCCCCAGGCGCCCTCGATGCGGTTCGCCACCGCCGAGTGCGGCTGCGGTGCCGCCCCCGCACCGGTCGCCGTCGCGGTGCCCACGCAGACCTATCGCCTCGACTACCAGACCGTCTTCGACGAACGGCAGGTGACCGCCGAGCGGGTCAGCTACGAGACCGTCTACGACACGAAGACCTACACCGTACAGAAGCCGGTCTGGGAGACCCAAACGCAGGAGCGTCGCTACACCGTGCAGAAGCCGGTCTGGGAGACCCAGACCCGCGAGGAGCGAACCACGGTGATGAAGCCGGTCTACGAGACCGTGATCGAAGACCGCAGCTACGACGTCACCCGTGACGTGGTCGAGACGGCCACCCGCGAGGAGCAATACACCGTGATGAAGCCGGTCTACGAGACCGCGATGCAGCAGCAGGTGCAGGTCGTTCGCAAGCCGGTCTACGAGACGAGCGAGCGCGAGCAAGCCTACACCGTCACCGAACCGGTCACGCAGATGCGGACGGCGTACTCGGTCGGCAGTCAGCCGGTCGACACCGTCACACCGGTGGTCACGCCGGGCGCGACCGGCCTCGGCTATGCACCAGGCGGCTGGGTGATCGATCCCGCCACGGGCCTCGCCGTCTGGCAGCGGGGCGGCTACCAGTGGGTGATGACGCCGGGCGCGGTGGTCAACCAGGTCAACCGTGTCTACCAGCCGACCTACACGCCGGTGCAGGTTCCGGAAACGACCTACGTCAACCGCGTCGTCACCCAGAAGGTGCCGGTGCAGACCGTCCGCTACGTCGATGAGCAGGTCGTCACGCAGGTGCCGGTGCAGACCATGAAGATGGTGGCCGAGACGGCGGTCCGGCAGGTCCCGGTGCAGACGGTTCGCAAGGTCGTGGAGCGGGTTGACAACAAGGTGCCGGTGCAGGTTTGCAAGATGGTGCCGGAGGAGCAGGTCCGCCAGGTGGCGTTCCAGGTCTGCAAGATGGTGACCGAGGAGAAGGTCGAGCCGGTGCAGGTTCAGGTGATGAAGGTTGTCGCCGAGGAGCGTTCGGTGCAGGTGCCGCGGGTGGTCGAGAAGAAGACCCCCTACACCTACACGGTGCGGATGCCACGGACGGTGGTCACGAAGGTGCCGCTCGACCCGTGCGGCAATCCACTGCCGGCCGCGGCCCCGGCGATGGCTCCGCCCGCGATGGCCCCCGCCCTGCCGGCGGCGGCCACCTACGAAACGGTCCCCGCGCCGGCAGCCTCGTCTGCCCGTCCCGAAACTCCCCCCACCGCCGCTCCGCTCAAGACGTTCAGCGACAAGCCGGCCGCGGCGGCCGCCCCCGTCAGCGATGGCTGGACGGCGTCGCCCCTGCAGCACGTCGATCCGGCGAAGACCGCCGGGGTTCAGTCGCGGGTTGCCGAGAAGCCGTTGGCGGATTCC
>CAIZKT010000711.1:0-2716 GCA_903933565.1 uncultured Victivallales bacterium
AGGGCGCTGGAGGGCGCTCCTGTGCGAGCGCCGTGGCGGCGACAGCGCGCCGCCCTCCCGGCGGGCAGGCGCGGTCGGCGCGGCCCGGAATGGAACGACTTCGCCCATAACGCTAAACCCCGGAACCTGGTTCCGGTTACCTTGGAGAACCGTCTATGTTCGACCGCCTTATCCTGTTTGCGATGAAGCAGAAGTTCCTGATGATCATGGGCGCGCTCGTGTTGCTGGGCGCGGGGATATTCGCCTGGCAACGCCTGCCGATCGATGCTTTCCCCGACGTGACCAACGTCCAGGTCACGATTCTCGCCGAGGCGCCGGGCCTGGCCCCCGGCGAGGTCGAGCGTCTGATCACGACGCCGATCGAGATCGAGATGGGCGGCCTGCCTGGGGTCAAGCAGGTCCGCAGCGTGTCCAAGTCCGGGCTGGCGCAGGTGATCGTCATCTTCGAGGATGAGGTGGACATCTACTTTGCGCGGCAGGTCGTTTTCGAGCGTCTGGCCCAAGCCCAGGGGAGACTGCCAGCCGGGATCGAGCCGGAGATGGGGCCGCTCTCCACCGGTCTGGGCGAGATTTACCAGTACGCGCTGGAGTCCGGCTTTACCTGTGCGCAGCACCCGGCGGTATGGTCGCGCCTGGCGGGCGTCTGTGCAACCTGTGGCGCGGAGCTCGCGGCCAGCGAGTACGATCTCACCGGCCTGCGCACCCTGCAGAACTGGGTGATCTCGCCGCAGCTCCGGCGTCTGTCCGGCGTCAACGAGGTCAACAGCTTTGGCGGCATGGTCAAACAGTTCCACGTCGTGCCCAGACCCGCGCTGCTGCTGAAGTATGGCATCTCGCTGGCCGAGGTTCTGGAGGCCTTGGAGAAGAACAACGCCAACGCCAGCGGCGGCTTTATCGTGCAGGGCTGGGAGCAGATGAACGTGGTGTCGAAGGGGCTGATCCGCGACCTTCGCGACATCGAGCGCATCGTGCTCAAGGCCCAGGATGGCGCGCCGGTCACCCTCGGGGACGTGGCGGATGTCCGCCTCGGACACCAGGCCCGCAACGGCGTGGTCACCAAGGATGGCCGGGGCGAGGCCGTGATCGGCATGGCCATCATGCTCAAGGGGGCTAACTCCAAAGACGTCGTCGACCGCGTGCGGGCCACCATCCCGGAAATCCAGAAGACGCTGCCCCCGGGGGTGAGGATCACGCCCTTCTACGACCGCACGGACCTGATCAAGGCCTGCATCACGACGGTATCGCGCGCCATCGCGGAAGGCGCCATCCTGATCGTAGCGATCCTGTTCCTCATCCTCTGGGACCTGCGGGCGGCCTTGATCGTGGCTTCGTTACTGCCCCTAACTGCCGCCGCCACGTTCCTGCTGATGGGCTGGCAGGGGGTCACGGCGAACCTGATGAGCCTGGGGGGGCTTTCCATCGCGATTGGCATGGTCGTTGATGGCGCCATCGTGATCACGGAGAATATCGCCCGGCACATGCGCGAGAAAGCGTCCTCGAGCCTGTCGCGCTTGGAGATCGCCTACGAAGCGGCACGCGAGGTCGTCCGGCCGGTCACCTTTGCCTTCCTCATCATCATCATCGTCTGTCTGCCGCTGTTCTCCTTGCAGTCGACGGAGGGCAAGATGTTCAAACCGCTGGCCCTGACCATGATCTTCGCCCTGCTCGGGTCGCTGCTGATCACCCTGACGCTCATTCCCGCCCTGGGAGCGCTGCTGGTGCGTCGCCTGCCCGAGCGCGAGAGGGGCAATCCGCTGGTGCGCTCGATTCAGGCGGTGTACATGCCGATCCTCAGGCTGGCGCTGCGTGGGCGCTGGATCACGGTGGGGATCACCGCGCTGGCCATGGTGGCGGCATTCTCGGTGCTGCCCAAGATCGGTACGGAGTTCCTACCGCCCCTCGAGGAAGGCGCGTTGGCCATCAACGTCGTCCGCCTGCCCACCGCCAACGTCGAGGGCTCGGCCGTGCAATGCACCGAACTCGAGAAGCGGCTCCTGGCACGCTTTCCGGAGGTCATCTCGGTGGTCTCGAAGACCGGGCGTGCCGAGATCTCCGAGGACCCGATGGGCCCCGAGCAGAGCGACCTGCTCATCATGCTCAAGCCCAAGCGCGAGTGGACCAAGGGGCTGACCAAGGCGACGCTGGTACGCGAGATCGGCCTGGAACTGGCCTCCATCCCCGGCCTGCGTCCGGCGTTCTCGCAACCGATCGCCCTGCGCGTCAACGAACTGATCAGCGGCATCAAGTCCGATATCGCCATCAAGGTGTTCGGCGATGATCTCGACCGGTTGCGCGCTACCGGCGAGGCGGTGGCGCCGGTCCTGGCCGCGATTCCCGGGGCGGTCGACGTCAAGATCGAACAGGTCTCCGGATTCTCGCAGATCGAGATTCAGCACAACCGTGAGGCCATGGCCCGGCACAAGATCAATGCCGCCGACATCAACCTGCTGGTGGAAACCGCCATCGGCGGCAAGGAGGCAACCCTCGCTTACGAAGGCCAGCGCCAGTTCGCGGTCGTGGTGCGTTACCCCGAGGACGCCCGCCGCGATGTCGCTCACATCCAAGCGCTCCTGGTGCCCTCGCCGGCGGGCTACAATGTGCCGCTTTCGGAGCTGGCCACGGTGTGCGAGGTCCAGGTTCCGGCGCAGATCAGTCGGGAAGACTCCATGCGCCGCCTGGTGGTGGAGTGCAATGTGCGCGGCCGGGACATCGGCTC
>CAIZKT010000712.1:0-10237 GCA_903933565.1 uncultured Victivallales bacterium
GGGTGAGATCGTGCCCTGCCGCGGCGTGACGTAGAAGCCCGGCGCCGTGGCCGCCTGCACGCCGGACGCGCCCAGTAGAGCCAGCGTCTGCTCCCACCCAGCGCCACTCAGCGGGGCCGCAACGTCCACCAAGTACACGTAACGGCCGTCGATGCGGCGGAGCCCAAGGGAAGGCCCCAAGCGCTGCGCCCGCTCCAGAAGCGCGGCGGCACGGAAATCGGAAAGCGCACGGCTGCCCTGCAGGATGATCGGTTCCATGGCGTCCATTCTGGCGTTGCCACCGCTGGCCTGGACGTTCAGAGACATAGGAGGCAATCGGGTTCAGAGTCCGGGTAACATAACGCCCGGCATGGACTCCTGCCACGACAGGTGGGACCCCCAAAAAGAGAAGAAGCAGAGAGTGCATAACACCCTCTGCTTCTCGGATCAGCTTACACAGCTAGGGGCAACGAATCGCCCGCGAGCCGAGTGGCTGCGACTCAGTAACGACGACCACCGCCGCCGCCGCCGCCGCCGAACCCGCCGCCGCCGCCGCCGCGACCGCCACGCTCTTCGCGCGGACGGGCTTCGTTGACCGTCAGGGGACGGCCGTCATGCGGCTTGCCGTTCAGACCGTCGATAGCAGCCTGGGCTTCCTGGTCGTTGTCCATCTCAACGAACCCGAACCCCTTGGAGCGACCGCTCTCACGGTCCGTGATCACCTGCGCCGAACGCACCGCGCCGAACTGCGAGAAGAGCTCTTGCAGGTTCTCGTCGCGCACGCCATAGGCCAGGTTTCCGACATACAGACGCTTCGCCATAGATTCACTCCCTTGCCGACCGACCGCCCGCATCCCCACGACCGCTCAGTCGTCAGACCAGACGGTGCACTGCCTGCTTGCCTTCTGCTCTCGTTGTGCACACCCCTGTTGAGCACCCGGGCCGATGGGGACCCTCGATACGCCTACGGGCTCACGACTTAAACCTGGACCCGACTCTCGAGGCCCTCACCTTGCATGCCACCTGAGGTGACCGATGAGACTGCCGCCGAAGTCTGGACCTACCAAAGCCGTAATGGATACCGTACCCCGCTCTGGTGCGGAATCAAGATCTGGCAGGCGAAAAACTTCCCGCGCCCTGCCTATCACACCGTCGAGCCTGTCTGTGCCTGCTGCGACACCCCAGTCCAGCGCGGTGGGGTGCCCGAGGGAAACCGGGTTTCAGGCATCGTAAAGCCCGGAATCGTAGGTGGGGCCGCCAGGGCCGGGGCCAGCGCCGCCGTCCTCGCCCAGCAGTTCGCCCAGGTCCGCCTCAATCTTCTCGGGATCCTCGCCGCCTTCGAGGCGTCGCAGGGCTTCTTCCATGGCGGGTTCCACCGCCTCGCCTGTGATCTCCGTCATGCGGCGCATCAACCGGCCCAACTGGCGGGGGTCGTTCTCGTCGAGGCCCTCGGCAGCACTCATCAGCTTCATCATCTCGCCTTCGACGCGCGGGTCGTCCAAGGCATCACCGGCACCCTGGGCCGCGGCCGGGTCGCCGCCGGTCGGCACCTCGACGTTGGCCTGCGACTTCCGCGCGGCGCCAGTGACCGCAAAGCGGCTCATCCGGCGTCGCAGTTCCTTGCCACCGCACTTGGGGCAGGTGGGTTCGCACGGTTCCGCGACGCTCTTCAAGAGGAAGCTGAACACCCGGTTGCAGGGTGGGCAGAGATACTCGTAGATCGGCATACCGGCATTCTCCCGTCAGGCCAGGAACTCGCTGAACTTCTCATGGAGTTTCTGGAGTTTATCAAGGTAGTAAGGCAGGTTTTCGTCACGCTCGCCCGCGCTGGCCGCGCTGAGGAGCTTGGCCGCATCGGTCACCGCCACGTTCTTGCGGTTGCCGGTGACATAGAACACCACCGCATCGCCCTGCCGATAGTCCCGGCCGGACTTCAGCACGAGTTCATAGGCCGCGCTGCGCCGGCCGCCCTGCTTCAGGTCCTCGGCGTAGGTCGTCGGCGGGGTGGAAAGCACCTCGCGCTTGGCCAGGTCAGCGAGCGGCAGTTGGTGGGTCTCCAGGGCGGCGCGGCAGCGCTCGTACAGTGCGGGGGCGGCGGCGCCCTGATGGGTGAGCAGCAGCGTCACCAGGTCGCGGATATAGCGCCGCTGAAACGGCTCCAGGCCCCGGCTCTTGAGCGCGGCGCCGGTCAGCGAAACGCTGCCGTCGTGCCCCAGCAGCGCGTAGTTCTTGGCTCGGTAGCCGAACATGGCTTTGTAGGTGGAGTCAAGCTCGACCTCGATGCCCTCTGGCAAGACCGTCTGCAACGCCGCGGCAACCGCCGTGGCGTCCTGCCAGCCGGTCGGTGGCACGAAGTAGATGCCGTCCGTATCCATCTCGATCACCGTCGCCTGCCGGGAACGCAGGACGTCCAGCATGGACTGCAGGATGCCCCGCCCCGCGGCGGTGACCGCCTCGGCCAGGTCATAGTCATTGAAGGTGCCCTGCGCGAAGCCGGCATAGCCGTAGAAGGAGTTGATCAGCACCTTGAAGCTGCTCTGCAAGGCCTCGAAGTCCTCGCGTTGTTCGGGCGCGGCAGCGCGGCCGGCATCCTTGGCCGCCAGCCGGAACCGGCGCAGGTCACGCAGCAGCCGCTGGTAGACGCCCAACGTATCGCCGCGGGGGGTCAGTCCACGACTGATGATGATCGAGGGGTACAAACTGCGCACGTCGACATGCCAGACGTTCTCAAACACGCCGCTGGCGAGCGACTCGGTCAGCCCGCCCTGGAACTGCCGCGGGGCCTGGGGCGTGGGCAGGCTGGCGCCAGCCACCATGTACTCGGCGCACAGCAGCGCGTCGATCCGGGTGGCATTGCCGCGGGTGACGCAGTTCTGCAGAGAGAAAGGCACCAACTGGGCCTGGAAGAAGTAGCTGGGCAACACGATGCGGCTGATGGCGTCGGTCTCGCGCACATCGTCCATGGCATAGGCCCGCAGCCTGGCCGGATCGCTCCGGTAGACCGCGCTGATCTGCGAGCCGTCCACATAGGTCCGCTGCGGGGACGCGACGCCGAAGTACCGGGCGCAGGCCTTCAGCCCGTAGCTGTCCATATCCCGGTGACTGACATCGTAAAGCTGGACCAGGTGCAGCGTGTCGACCAGGTGACGGCCATAAACCTCATAGCGTGGATAGGTGTTCGTGTGTTCCCCGGCGCTGAAGCGACTGCTGCGGACCGTCATGCGACTTCTGTCCCGCCCCAGGTCGAGGCGTAGGCCGTGCCGCCGCGCCCGTGCTTCGAGGTAAGGCAGGTCGAAGCCGAAGAGGTTATGCCCCTCGATGACGTCTGGATCGCGCTCGCGGATGAGCCGGACCAGCTCGCGCAGCAGGTCCGCCTCACTCGTCTCCGGGCCGGACAGGAGGTGCTCCCAGCCGCGGCTGTCCCGCAGGGCCACCATGATGATCTCGTCGCCCTCACGCTCGGCATTGGGGAAATCGAACCCGGGCGTGGTCAGCGTCTCGATGTCCACTTGCAGCCGCACGATCTCGGTGAAGGCCATGCCGCGAAAGAGCCGCGCGGGCAGGATCGTCAGCAGTTGCTGCGTGAGATCAGAAAACAGCCGATAGGGCGCCTGGGGGCTCGAGGCGTTGGCCCCAGAGAGCTTCTTCAGGGCGTCCGCGGCTTTCTGACAGGCGCTGAAATCAGGAAAATGCACCCGCACATGGTGCGCCCCGTGCCCCGTCAGAATCACCTTTTCCGACACCGCCGTCAGGGCCGCCGCCAGGGCCTCGCCGCTGACCAGCAACCACGGGTGAAAGGGCACCTCGAGCCGTTCCGCCGGTCCGCTGCCGGAACGCCGGTAGAGGGTCGCCGTCCCGTGCTTGCCGGGCTCCGCCGCCACCAGGCGGTCCAGTTCACTGTGAACCAGGTCGCCGAGGTCCACCTGCCGGGTGTTCATGCTTGTCCCTTCCGGCGCCGCGCCGCCAGCTTACTCCAGTTGCGCAAAATCGCCACGCAGCAGGGCCTGCTTCAGGTCGATGTAAATGCGGAAGTTATCCCAGGAGACATCCGGCGGCACGGTGTGGTCGACGGTGGGGATGAAGCCGCCCTCGATGATCAGCGGGATGAACTCGCGCAAGTGCGCCTTGATGGCTGCCCGGCCGTGGGCCAGCACGCGCTTATCGACGCCGCCCCAGAGACGCAGGCTCTTGCCGAAGCGCCGCCGCCACTCCTGCGGGCTGACGTTCGAGGCGCGCTCGATCGGCCAGATGATGTCCACGCCTGCGTCCATGAGCAGCGGGATCAGCACGGTCGGGTCGCCATCGGTATCGACCGCGAAGTAGCGCGTGCCGTGGGCCCGGAAGAACTCGATCAGGCGCTTGAGGTGCGGGTAGATGAAGGTCCGGTAGGTCTCCGGCCCCAGCAGCGGTCCCGACTTCATGGACATGTCCTCGTTCAGGCAGAAGTAGTCTACCTGGATGCGCTCGAGTACGGGCAGACTGGTCTCGATGATGAAGTCGGCATAGAACTCCATCATCTCGTGCATCAGGTCGGGGGTAGTCGTACCAGGCCAGCGACAGGCCCTCTGTGCCCATGAACTCGCGAGCCCGCCAGTAGAAGCCGTTCGCGGCGCAATTGCGGCCCAGCACCAGCACGCTGGAGCGTCGCTTCCAGGCCGCGATGCGCGTCGCCAGGTCGGCCGGATAGCGCGCCGGCACCGCGGCCAGCAGCCGCCGCTTGACCTCGGGGAAGTCCGCCGGTTGGTTGACCGGAAAGCCGATGTACTCATCCATGCACATGCGCGCCCCGCCGACCGAGCCCTCCTTCAGAGCCCGGGTCACGATCCCTTTGCCATTGCGCGCCACCACGGTCTGCTCATTTTCCTCCAGAATCTTGCCTTCAAACGGCGGGATGAAGCCGTAGTCGACGGGGACGTACTCGCGCCGATCCAGGCCGATGGCGTCTTCCCCATCGAACCAATTCCAGCCCAAGCCCTGCACCGCCTCCGGGGCTTCCGTACGCCAGCGCTGGACCGTCTGCGCCCAGACCCCCAGCTCGTGATTGGGGCGCCGGTCGGAGGCACGGTACTCCATGCAATCGATGAAGCGCTCGTGGTCGGTCTTGTACATCGTGTTTCCTTGTCCTTGTCGTTGCTGCGATCACGACCGCAGTGGCTCGCTGCTCAGCCGGCCGACGGCGGCGTTTCCGCCAGCCGCAGAATCCCGCGGAGGTCGTCGGGCACGAGGATCCCGGTGGCCAGGTAGCCCGCCGCGGTACTGTGTACCCGGGCTCGGACTTCGTCCAGGCTCAGGGCGGTCCGACCGTCCACATAACCCTGTTCGGCAAGCCAAGCGGAGAGGGCCTCGAGGTTGCGGCTGCGGAAGCCCCGGACATCGCCCTGGGTCAGGCGCTCCAGCAGCAGGGCCGCGTCGCCGCCGACGTTCTCCAGCACCTGTCCGACTTCCTCGATATAGCGCTCCGTCACCAGCCCCGACGCCGCCAGCCCGGCGCGCCCCAGGGGCCGCCCATGTCCGATCCGCAACAGCGCCAGAATCAAGACCACCAGTTCGGCTTTGGCCTCCAGGCGCCGCGGGTCGAGTCGGGCCGAACCCGGCAGGCAACCCGGGAGCACGCCCGCCGCGCCGCCGCCGCGCCAGAGCGTGGCCAGTTGACCCCAGGTGCGGTAACCGACCTGCAACAAGCCGTGCAGGGCCTCGAGATCATCCACCAGATACCAGAGATGCAGGCTGCCCGCGTCCGTGTCGAAACGGTCCAAGGCCGGGACCCCCAGGCGCTTGGCGTAGGCCAGCGCGGTCTCGCCCGCCTGGGGTCGCGGCACGGCCGGCGCCGCCGTCGGCGCCAGGCAGACCGCGGCCGGGACAGCCGCCTCACGCGGCAGCCAGCAGACGGAATAGGGCACCCCAGCCTGCGCCAACCGCGTCTGCCACTTGCCGACCTCGTCCTGCTGTGCCGTGAAGCAGAACACCTGCCGCCCGGCGCGGGCCGCCTCGATCACAACATCAATGATTAAGCCCGCGCGTACATCGTCGCTGTTGCCCAGCAGTTCGTCCAGCAACAAGGGCAGCAGCGGCCCGTCGCCCTCCTTCTCCGCAATGAACGCCAAGCGGGCGGCCAGCAATAATTGCACCCGGGTGCCACTGGAGAGTGAGCCGAGGTCGTGCAGGCGGTCGGTGTCGCTGTCCCGCGCCTGAAAGACCGCTCCGGCGCTGGTCTCATCCGCCAGCAGCCGGTAGCGGCCCTGGGTGATCTGGGCAAAGAGGTCCTGGGCTCGCCGCAGGACGCCCGAGGACTGCAGTTCCAGGCGCGCCGAGATCAGGTCCAGGCAAGTTTGTCCCGCCAGGACCCGCCAGCCTTGCTCGCGTTCGCCGCGCAGGTCCGTCAGGGCCGCGTCTCGGTCGGCCAGGTGTTGTTCAAGATCATGCTTGCGCTTGGCTTCACGGACCAGGGTTTCGGTGCTTTCGATCTCACGCATGAGCTGGTCACGCCTGGCGGCGGCGCGTCCGAACTCCTCTTGCAGGAGCTCCAATTGCGGGGTTCGCAGGCTCTGCAACTCGCGCGCCGCCGGGCCGGCCCGGCGCGCCTCGGCGCGACACTGGGTCACCTGCGCCATCGCCGTCTGCAGGTGTTGCGCCGCGGCCGCGGCCGCGGGTCTCTGGCTGGTCCAGCGCGCCAGCAGCGCTTCGGCGTCGGACCTCTCCTCCGGCCGGAGGCCGACCGTCTCGAGCAACTCCCGGACGCGGTCGCCGAGTTCCGTCGCCGCCTGACGCTCCTGCTCCCAGCGGCGCGCCACCTCGTCACGGCGCTTCTCTGCGACCGCGAGCGCCGCCAGCTCTCGTTCGAGGGCCTCCAGCGCCGCCAGCCCAGAGACGCTGTCAACCGGTAGCGCTCTGCCGCTGGCCGCGAGCTCGTTTGCGAGCCGCCCCAGCAGCGCCTCGGCCTGTTGCCGCGCCGTGGCCCAGGCTTGGCTTGCCTGGGCCAGTTCGTCGCGGGCCGTCTGCCACGCGGACAGCCGGGTGACGAGATGGAATGCGGCCAGTGGCGAGGCGTCCAGAGTCACCCCCAGGCGCGCCGCATTGCCAGTCAGGCATTCCTCCAGCACGCGCTGCCGTTCGGCCGCCTGTTGAGTGAGGACTTGGCGCGTGGCCCCCGCTTGTCCGGCCCATTCCCGGCGACTGGCCCCCAGGCTCCAGTCCAAGGCCAGCTCATCGCTTCGCCTGGCCACTCCGTCGGGGTCCCAGGCGGAGGGCAGCGGCAGGCCGAGGCGCGCAAACCCCGCTTCGAGTTCCGGACGGCGCGAGGGCAGCGGTGCGAGCGACGGTCGCGGCCGGAGCAGCCAGGCGAGCAGTCCCAGGAACACGGCGGGTATCACCAGGCTCCAGTGGACCGCAGCCGCCAGCAGCACGGTTAGCGCCACCCCGGCGAGAGCCAACCCGAAAGGCCACCGAGCCAGGTCGGCGGCGGCGGGCGCGGCGGCCGTCGGCTCCTGCAACCAGGCTCGCAGCAGCTCAAGCCCCCGCCGCTGCGTCTCCAGCGCGGTGAGGTCGGGCGCCGCTTCCGCCCACAGCGGCAGCGCCGCGAAGCCCTCCAGAATCCCGGCGGCCACGCGGGCCGCGGTCGCCGCCAGTACCGCCTCGGCCAGGGAGGCATCGGGCTGCAGCCGATCCAGCCGCCTGAGCTGGTCCTCGCTGAGACGGACCGCGAGAAGCTGGCGCGCCGCGGCCTCTTTCGCCTGGCTGCCATCCCGTTCAACCTGCGTCTTGCGCACCTCGTTTTCGGCCTGTTGCAGCTGCAGAGTCAACGCTCGGCAGCGGCTCAGGCCAGCGGGCGAGGGCAGGGGGAAGGCGGGGCGTTGCGCCGCCAGGGCCGTCTCGATCTGGGCCAGCTCGGCGGCGCTGCGGGCGCAGGCTGCCTGGGCTTGACTGGCGCGCTGCTGCAGATCGCGGAACTGCTCGAGTTCCTTGCCGCGCAATCCGGCGCTGCGGGGATCCTGGAGGGCCACCTGCCGGCGTGCCGCCAGCAGGGTCCGTCCCGCCTCACGCCAACGCCGCAGACCTGACACCATCTCGAGCCGTGCCGCGGCGTGGCGCGCCTCGGCCTCCTGGGTTCGCAGGGCGGCCAGGTCGGCTTCGCGGCGTCGCAGGCCAGACTGCTCACGGGTCACCTCGACCACCGCCTCCTCGGCCTGGCGCAGACGCTGCAACGCTTTCCGGGGCAGGGTCGGATGCGCGGAGAAGCCGAGCTGCGCCGCGGCCTCGGCCAGGCTGTAACCGCCGCCGAGTTCGCGGCGGATGGCGGCGGCCAGGAGCGTATCGTCGGCAGTCAGCAATTCGTGCAGCGACAGCCGGTAGCGGTCGCGCTCGCTGGCGGGGCAGTAGGATGGCCCCGGGGCGGCAACGCCGTCGCGCTGCCAGCGCGTCGACGGCCCATCCAGGTCCACCGTCCAGGTCTCGCCGGCCACCTCGATGCGGCCTCGCACCGCGGCCAGGGGATCGGTCACCGCGTCCGGCCAGAGAAGTCCCTCGAGGGCGCGGGCCGTGGTGGTCTTGCCGCTCCCATTCGGACCGGCGATGAGAGTTACGCCAGGGGACAGTTCGCCGACGGCGAAGTGCAGCGCCTGGTCCCGCCGCTGCAGTCCCAGGAAGCGCAGCAGGCTTAGCGCGGTGACGCGCACGGCCGGCCGGTGGTGGCCCTCAGCCATCGGCGCGCTCCTTTTGGGCGTACAGGGCCTCGATCAGCCGTTCGGCCTGAGTCGCCATCAGGTCGCGGCAGTACGGCGCTTCCGGCCGGGCCGGTCCGAGGCTGGCATAGCCGCGGGAGGCGTGGTCCGCCAGGCGTTCCTGGAGTCCCGCCAGCGCGGCCGTTGTCCCGGCGTCGAGCTCGGCGGTCCCCGTCAGTTCGAGCCAGAGCCGCACTGCGGCCCCGAGCGGCGTCTGCGTGGTGCGCAAAGCGGCCAGGTCGATGGGGGGCAAGGTCCGTACCGACCAGCTCTCCAGTACCACGCGCAGGCCCTCGCCGAGGTCGCCGACCTGCCGCAACTCGGCCAACTGCTCTTCGATGGCCGGCCGCGAAACCGTGGTGCGGCCGCTCAGACGCAGGCGCAACACCGCGCAGCGCAGGCCGGGAGTCTCGGCCCGGGCGGTCGTGGCGTAAGCCCGTACAGCCTGGGTCAGGCGCACCTGGACCTCGCCGGTGGCGCGGGCGCCCTCCAGGTCCACGGTGCATTCGTCGTAACGCACGGCGGCCAGCGGCACCGGCCTGGCGCGCACGCCGACCGCGGAGACCTCCAGCAGCCAGGGCCCGTGCCGCCCGCGCTCGCCCACCCCGGCGTCAAGCCCCTGCAACGAGCCGGGATACATGATCCAGGGCCGTCCGCTCAACGCCTCAACCGGAGTGGGCTGATGCAGGTGTCCCAGAACCCAGCCATCCACCGGTGCCGCCAGCAGCGCCGCCCGCGACACCGGGCAGTATCCCCCGCCGCTCGCGTTCAGGTCGGCATGCAGCAGGCCCAGGCTTGCCATCCCGGGTTCGAGGTCCCCCAGCGGAAAGGTCGCCAACGGCGAATCCAGCACCCGGCGCTGCGGAAAGGACCAGCCAAAGAGCCGCATCCGTTCGCGGTCCGTGCCGACCAGATCCAGGTGCTGCCAGTGCCCACCGCGCCCCAGGAGGGTCAGCGCGCCGGGCGCGACGGAGTCGGCCAGGCGACCGAGCACGTCCCAGTCGTGGTTGCCGGCCACGGCCACAAACGGAATCCCCGCCGCGGCCAGGGCGGCGGCGGCGCGCTCCAGCGGCGCTAGCGCTTCGTAGTAGGCATTCCCCTCGTCCGCCAGGTCGCCACAGACGACCAGCGCGGTGACGCGCTCCGCAATCGCGTAGGCCACCGTGCGTTCCCAGGCCGCGGCCGGAGTCAGCTCCGCGGCCAGTTCAGCCGGTAGCCCGCCCGAACGGCGGCCGATATGCACATCAGCGCATGCCAGGATACGGATCATAGGGTACCGGGGTTGGGCTTCCGCATGCCTGTACTAGACCGCGCCAGCCCTATCCCTGCAACCTGGCGTTGAGGGTGGGACTGGGTGGTTTCAAGAAACCGGGCAACAGGGTTCCGGGTTCCGGGTTCAGCCGAGCCCCCGGCTGGGGCCGGACCTACCGGAATGAGACTTGCCGTTGCGGTTCCCATTCCGATCCGGCCGGGACGCGGCGGATCGCCTGGAGGGCGGCCCTGCGTGGCCGCCGCGGCGCCGACGCAGCGGCGCCCTCCAA
>CAIZKT010000713.1:0-5629 GCA_903933565.1 uncultured Victivallales bacterium
CCGGGCGGGACGTGGCGGATCGCCTGGAGGGCGGCCCTGCGTGGCCGCCGCGGCGCCGACGCAGCGGCGCCCTCCAACGCCCCTCGTCCGCCGCGGCGGACGAAGGGCGGAATGGAAAGCGCCTGGTGTCATACGAGGTTGCTGCAAGTTTCATACAAGGCAAGACAGGGAGGCGGTTGCCAATCATATATGTCCGGCCGCAGCCGGGGGCTGGGCTGATCTGCCGCGGCGGACTTAACCCTGGGACCTGAGTCGTCACCACCTACGGAACTGACCTGCGCCCCTCTCTGGGCGCACCCACAATAAGTCCGGCGCGACGCTCGTTTTCTGCAGCACGGCGCGGGGGTCTCATCTACCCATAAATCCGGCGCCGCGGCGGGTGGTGGCCACGTTTATGACGTTCTTGACCTGACCGACTAGGGATGACCGCGATGAAGCTCGCCGTACGGCGATGGTTGGTTCTGGCCAGCGTGCTCGCCTGCCTGGCCGGTTTCAGCCGGGACGGCAGCGGCGTTCCCGCCCGTATTCCTACCCCAGCGGAGTACGGGTTCTCGTTGGCCGACGGCCAGACAAGCGCAGAGTTCACCTTTTCCGCGGCAGTTTCCAAGCAGGTCTGGATTCTGGTAGAGGGCTTGCAGCACGGTGGTTTTGTGAGGGTGCGCATCAACGGGCTGCCGCCAGACAGTGTGGAACTGCGCGCCGTGGGCGGTCTGGCTCAGGGCCGGGCCGGCAGCGTGCTGATCAGGGCCTCAGCGCAGCAAGGCGAGAACCAGCTACTGCTCGCCGAACTGGACGGGGTTCAGATGGTGCGGATTCCGCAGACCATGACCTGGTTTGCCACCTCCTCCGACAGCGGCGGCAAACCGCGGTTCTCGGTGAACCTCGGACACATGGGCGGGAGATACCTGAACCAGTACCCCGTCGCCGTTTACTACGGGCCAGAGAATTCGGGCTTCCTGCGCTTCACCGGTTTTTTTGACCAGTACTATGGGGAAATTTTCAGCTCGGGGGTCACGGACATCGCCGGTAACAGCGGGGTGGACGACGCCGGCCTGACCTACGTTTTGCACTACCCGGCCAGGGGCCTACTGATGCCCACGCGCATCAAGCTGGTGCGCAGCGAATTGCCCGATAACTTCAGCCTGCGGGTCTGGCAGCGGATACAGGCGGCGGAGACTCCGACCTTCGACGACCTCAGCAACGTGCAGTTCCTACACGTGGTCGCCCCTGACGCGGGCGGTCTGGACTGGGGGGATGGCGAGCCGGACTGGGCCTGGCACCGAGCCCAGGACGCCGACAATCCGGACGTGCTTCCCGGCAGTCACGTGGCCATCTGCAACATCGACGACAACTCGGACAAGGTGTCTTCCTACCGAGCCAGTACCTCCGACCCGACCAAACGCACGCAGTCAAGTGCGCACCACACCGGCGGGGCTGCCTCCATGGAGACGGAGAACTCGATCGGCGGCTGGTTCACCCGCAACGGCAGCGGCTGTGTCGGGCTGGTGTTCCACCGTTACCGAGCGACGTTCCGCGATGATCTGCGCCCCGTCTTCAGCCACTGCGGCGACGGCGCGGACACGCATTTCTATCTGTTCTGCGGCGAGCTGTTCGGCCCGCTGGGCATGAAACGAGGCGACGAGATCGAAATCAGGTACAGCCTCTTCTTCCTACCCGCCGAACCGCAGGTTTCTGACATTTGCAGTCTCAACGATATGGACCTCCAGGTCTTCGGCGCAGAACCGCAGCAGCAGACGCCGATCACGGCTTGGGTGGCGACGAAGGAGGTGCTGGGCCTGCAACGGGAAGATGGCTCGCTGATCCTCTGGGGCCTCGGAGGCGGCAGCACGCCGAGGCGCTTCCCGATCACCGCGGCAGTGGCAGAGAAGGTGCAGCGCGTCAGTCGCTTTGTCAGCCCGGATCAGCCGGAGGTGGAAGAGTTGAAGGTGACCGAGGGGGCCGTCTTGGTGCTGCCCGGAACCTTCACCCTGCTCGACTGCGGCGCGGTTCTGCACCCGCCCACACTCCCTCCCAAGAAGTAGCGCCAGTGGACCCGCAATCCGTGCCGGTCGGGTCCAGGCACATCCAGCAAGGCCATGATGATGAGCGAAAGACGCGACGTCGCGACGGTAGCGCCGACCCTGACCTGCACGCTGGCGCAAGGGCTGCTGGCGACGATCGGCAACACGCCCCTGGTGGAGTTGCCGCGGGTGCGCCCCCGGGGCGGCGCTCGCATCCTGGCCAAGGTCGAGGGTGGCAACCCAGGGGGATCGGTGAAGGATCGGCCGGCTCTGTACATGATCCAGAGCGCGGAGCGGGAGGGTCTGCTGACGTCGGCCAAGACGATCCTGGAGCCGACCTCGGGGAACACGGGCATCGGTCTGGCCATGATCGGCGCCTGCAAAGGCTACCGGGTCAAACTCACGCTGCCGGAGTGCGTGAGTGTCGAGCGGCGCCAGATCCTCCTGGCCTACGGCGCGGAGCTGGTCCTCACCCCGGCTGACCAGCGCACCGACGGCGCTATCCGGGCAGCGCAGCGGATTCTGGCTGAGGAGCCGGGACGCTACTACATGCCTAACCAGTTTGCCAACCCGGCCAACTGGCTGAGCCACTACGAGACCACCGCGCCTGAGATCCTGGCCCAGACCGGCGGCGCCATCACCGCCTTCGTCGCGGGTATGGGTACGACCGGCACCCTGATGGGAATCTGTCGCCGCCTGAAGGAGTTCGACGAACGCATCCTGGTGATCGGGGTGGAACCGGTCCTCGGCCACGCCATCCAGGGCCTCAAGAACATGCAGGAGTCGATCGTGCCAGCGATCTACGAACGCGGGCGCCTGGACCGCGTGCTCATCGTCGAGGACCGGCCCGCTGTGGCCATGACCCAGCGACTCGCGGTCGAATCGGGGCTGTTTGTGGGGATGAGCAGCGGCGCCGCGGTGTGGGCCGCCTGCCAGATCGCGGCCGAGCTACCGCCGACGGCCACCGTCGTCACCCTGCTGCCCGACCGGGGCGACCGCTACCTGTCGACCAACCTCTTCCGCTCCATCTGCGCCGAGTGCCCGCCCTGAACCGGCCGCGGTTCGGCGCGCCGCAATCTTGGAGCCCGTATAGGATGCAGCCCTCTCGCTGGCCAAGCCGCTTGTGGGTACTGCCCGTGGCGCTTCTGCTGCAGGCCGCCTGGGCACAGGGAGCCGAGCGGCCCACGAATCTAGTGCGGGATGGCGACTTCGAGCGTCCGGACCTCGCCTTTGGCAAGGGCGATGCGCCCGGCGTGTGGGTTCCCTTCATCCATGCCCCCGAGGGCGTCAGCATCGGGTTGGCGGACGGTGCCGGACGCTCGAGTTCACGCGCCGTGCGCTACACCCGGACGAGCGCGGGCAGCCACAATGTTCACTTCGATCAGGTGGTGCCGGTCGCGCCCAATACGCTCTACGAAGTGCGGGCCTGGGTCTGCGGCGACGGGGTCCTCAAGCCGCTGCTTTCCGTGGCCGCGCCGGACTGGCGGCCGCTGGCGGTTGTCGGTGCGCCGACGGGAGTGGACTGGTGCGAACTGCGCCTCGCGTTCAACTCCCTCGACCACGAATGGGTTCGCCTCGAGTGGTTCCCTGGGGCCACGGGGCAGCTCTACACCGGCGTGGCGGGGAGCAGTACCTCTACCCGGCGATGGCAGCGCTCTTCCGCTCCCTGGGCGTACAGATCGCGCCGATGTGGCTCTACGGACTGACGCCAGCAGCGGAATACCTCGGCGGCTCGCACTATCTGAACCTTTACTGCACGCCGCGCAAGGCGGTCAGCTTCCGCATTGCGGGCGAGGTCTTCCGCTCGACGCCGCGCTACACGCCCTACCCAGTGGCGTCCACGGACGAGATTGTGACCCCCACCTGGGCCGTGTCGTTTGCCCGCGATCTGAGCCTCTGGTCGGGTCTCGGTGCGGTGATGCACAGCGGTCCCCTGGATTGGGCGCCGCTGCCACTCGCGCCGCACCCCCAGCAGCTCGTGGGCTATGGCAGTTCTCCGTTCGTGGCCTACGAGGGTACCGGCGCCTACTTTGCGGACATCGCCAGCGACCGCATCGAGCTCAGCATCCTGCCCGATGCCGTCTTCGTGCGTCCGCCCTGGCAGAAGCAGACGCAGAAGCCCTGGGAACGGACCTGTGCGCTCAACCCGGCTGCCCGGCATCCGCTGACCCTGCGCCTGCCCGACTGGCCCGCCGGCAGCGCCGTGATCCAGCGCCTGGACGCTCAGGGGGCCACCGCGGTCCCCGCAGCCGGCCCGGAGCTCCGCTTCGAGGCGGGACCGGGGGCCTACCGCCTCGACCGACGTTGAGATGGTGGCGGGCAAGCTGTCTCCGTGGCGTTGCAGCTTCCCGCCCTCGCCGGTGTCTACCCCAGTAACTGGACGGCGGCCGAACCTACTCGGCAGACGCCAGAGGCGGAGGACGGATGCCATGAACGTGACCGCTATCGTTGCCATTGCCGTTGGCGCGGCGCTGGGCGTAACCCCGCTCAGGAGTGCCGAAGAACGCGCCGCGACGCTGTCGGCCGGCGCGGCAACCCCAGGCCAGAAACCGGAGACAAAACAGCGTATGATACCCCTCGTGAAGGTCGTCAAAACCGCGGCAGAGTGGCGCCATCAACTGACCCCGGAACAGTACCGGATCTGCCGCGGCAAGGATACCGAAGCCGCGTTCTGCGGCGCTTTCTACCAGCAGAAGGATCCCGGGTTCTACGTTTGTGTGTGCTGCGGTCTGCCGCTGTTCAGCTCAGGCGCCAAGTTCACCTCGCACAGCGGCTGGCCGAGTTTCTTCGCGCCGCTGGCGCCGACGGCTGTGGTGACACAGCCTGACACCAGCCTGGGGATGTCCCGCAGCGAAATCCTCTGCGCCCGTTGCGATGCGCACCTCGGCCACGTGTTCGACGATGGCCCGCCGCCGACCGGCCAGCGCTACTGCCTCAACTCGGCCAGCCTGGCGTTCATTCCCACCGACCAGAAAACGGTCGCCGCGGCCCAGGGCCGGGGGCTGGATACGGCCATCTTCGCTGCCGGTTGCTTCTGGGGCGTCGAGGCCCTGTTTCAGGAAGTAAAGGGGGTCGTCGCCACGCAGGTCGGCTATACCGGTGGCCACCTGGTCAATCCGACCTACGCGGACGTCTGCTCCCACAAGAGCGGTCATGCCGAGGCCGTCGAAGTGGTCTTCGATCCAGCTCTGGTCTCCTACGAAGAACTGCTCGACGTGTTTTGGGGAAATCACGATCCGACCACCCGCGATCGTCAGGGGCCAGACCGCGGCAGCCAGTACCGTTCGGCGGTCTTCGCCCGCACCCCCCAGCAGCGTGACCTGGCTCTGGCGCTCAAGGAGAAACTGAATGCGGCGGGACGTCTCAAGGGGCCCATCGTCACCGAAATCGCGCCGGCGAAGACCTTCTACCGGGCCGAAGAGTACCACCAGCATTACGCCCAAAAGCGGGGTGGCGCGAGTTGCCGCCCCACGCCGTAGCGCCATCTCTTGGGGATACCGCGAACCCGGCCCCGGCGGGTCCTTGGCATCGCGGGCTCCAGGGCGGCGAGGGCGGGGATACCGCGAACCCGGCCCCGGCGGGTCCTTGGCATCGCGGGCTCCAGGGCG
>CAIZKT010000714.1:0-13431 GCA_903933565.1 uncultured Victivallales bacterium
GGCACCGAGTCCCGGCAACGCCGGGGCTCTTTGGACTGCCTGCGGCTTGACGCAGCTTTTCCCTTCCGCCGGCGCGGTACTGAGACCCGGCTTGGCCGACTGGCCGCGCGCCCCGCCGCACCGGCTCTTTGAGCCTGGCGCGTACTTCGTGACGGCCAGTACTCTGCACAAGGAACGGGTCTTCCGCGGGGCAGATCGCCTGGAACAGGTGCAAGACCTTCTGCTGACCACCCTCCAGGAGTACGGCTGGCGTGTCCAGGCTTGGGCTGTATTCGCGAACCACTACCATTTCGTCGCTCTGTCGCCGGCCGACGCAGGCCCCTTGGTGGCGGCCCTATCGAAGGTCCACACCCTCACCGCCGCTGAGGTCAACCGTCAGGACGGCACCGACGGCCGCCAGGTGTGGTTCCAGTTCCGGGACACGGCGCTAACCTACCGAGTCTCATACTTTGCCCGACTGCGGTACGTCCACGAGAACGCCATGCACCACGGCCTGGTGGGCCAAGCCTGTGACTACCCGTGGTGTTCGGCCGGCTGGCTGGAGCAACGGGCCGACCCGACCTTCCGCAAGATGCTGGGGAGCTTCAGGATCGACAGGCTCAGTGTCGCAGATGACTTCGACCTCAGAGGATAGCCAAAGCGGTGTCAAGCCACCGACAGTCCAAAGCTTGGCCTGTCGGCCGGCGCGGTACTGAGACTCGACCCGGCCGACTGGCCGACGCGGTACTGAGACCCGGCGTGGCCTGTCGGCCGGCGCGGTACTGAGACCCGGCGCAGGCGGGGCTCTTTGGACTGCCTGCGGCTTGACGCAGCTTTCCCCTTCCGCCGGCGCGGTACTGAGACCCGGCGTGGCCTGTCCGCCGACGCGGTACCGAGACTCGATCCGGCCTGCCGACCAGCGCAGTTAGCGGTAAACGACACGCCCGCCCCCCGCCGCGGTCGAGGAACGCGACTCAATGACAAGCGCCCGTCACTTCCGCCGCAGGGTCACGAAGACGGCGCTGTGGGGCGGGAGGTCGCCGGTCAACGTCTCTCCGGCCAGTTGCAGGGGCAACTCGCGGACGAAGTCCTCCTTGCGTTCCAACAGCGGCTTGGCGTCGGGATCGGCACTGGACAGACAGACGGCGCTGACCGTCGCGGCCGGAAAGTTGCGCAGGGCCAGGCTGAGCGCTGCCGTCTTGTCCCAGGAGCCATTGGCCAGCACCAGGTAGAGTTCCTTGCCATCCGCCGCCAACGTCGCCAGCAGCGGCGTCAGCGGGCCGGGAAAGGCGCCCGCTTGGGTGAGTGGGGCATCGCCGGCCGCCGGGGTGTAGTACGGCGCCGTGCCCTCGGTCGCGAGGACCTGCGAGCCGATGTGCCGGTTGAAGTAGTAGTAGAGCCAGTAGATCATGAAGCGCTGCGTCGGCTTCTCCTGGGCCAGCACGCCGAAACCCTGGTTGTTGATCTTGCTGAGCATCTGCCAGGAGCTGGCGCCCCGCAGCATCCCCTCGCGGGCATAGTAGATCAGCCGCACGGCGCGGTGCAGGGTGCCGAAGATGTTGGCGTTGCGGTCCACGGAATCGGCCACTTCGCCGTTGGGTCCACCGCTATGCACGCCCCACTCGGTGTCGAACTGGTAGACCTCGCGGCCAGGGTTGTAGGCCTTGATCAGGGCGTTGACCCGCAGGATGTGGTCCAGGGTGGCGTAATTGTCGGTCAGCACGGCCACCTCAAACTTGCGGCGGTGGATCTCCCATGCCCGCGCATAGTAGTGTCCGACCACGAAGTCGTAGCTACCGGCGGCTTCCTTGAGCAGGAGGTTTCCCCAGTTCTGGCTGTCGGAGATGGCCAGGCCGACCTGGCAGCCCGGCTGGGCTTGGCGCAGCGCGGCGCTCACCGCTCGCACGTGGACCAGGTACTCCTCGGGTGTCTTGAAGGCGGAATCGCCCTTGGTGATGTAGGGCTCGTTGGCGATCTCCCAGCGGGTGAAGCCGTAGCCCTTCTGCCGGGCATAGGCCGCCGCCTTGCCCCAGACCTCCGGCGGCAGCTTGCTGGTGGCCCCCTGGGTCTCCAGTTCCAACGGCGTCTGAGCCGCCGGGATGCCCATCTTACTCACCAGTTCGGCGGCACGGTCGAGAGCGCCTTCCAGGCCAAAGGGCTCATCGCCGACGGCATAGAAGCGGGTCATGGGCAGACGCAGGTCGCGAATGGCCTGTTCCAACTCGGGGGCGAGGGTGTACTTGCCCTGTCGGTCGTAGGGCTGCCCGGTCCAGCCGCAGACCCGGTGGAAGGAGACGCCGCCGACCTCGCGGGTGGCCGGTCGCAGCACCTTCCCGGCATCGATGGTGACCTCGAGACGGTCGCCCGGAGTCAGCCGGTGGTTCAGTGGCTCGTAGGTCAAGCGGCTCTCGTCGACCAGCCGACCCGTGCGCGGCGAAGGCGAGGCGGTGACGACCACGTCGTCAATCCAGAGCGTCCTTTCCAGGGCCCTGTCCGTGCTGGGGAAGAAGGTCAGCAGCAGGTAGCGGCTGCGGTCCGCAAAGAAGTCCCAGCCCTCGTCGATGCTGAAACGGAACTCGCGCCAGTCGGCGCCGACCTCGAGGGCACGGCTGCCGGGCGACGGCGCATCCGCGAAGGGTTTGACGCTGGTGTAGGCGGTCCACTGGAACTGCGACGTCCCCGGCTTGTCCGTGCGCGCCCAGAAGCTGACTTCGTAGCGCTGGCCCGCCTGGGTCTGAACGGCTCGCTCCGGGGCGGAAACGACGTAGCCGGCGGTGTTGGCCGGGTGATGGAGGCGGAAGCCGGCCTGGCCGCCGTGGGGGTTCGTGGTGTCGCGGCTGTAGTTGGCTGGATTCTTGTAGGCTTCGGCGCCCCACATGGTCCAGCCCGGTGGTGGCGCTCCCGGCGCCCCCACCAGCTCAAAGTCGCCATTGTAGATCAGGTTCTCCGCGGCCTGCCCCGACAGCACCGTGGCCAGACTCAGGGCCGTTACAGCCATTCGCAGACGCATTGCCGTTCCCTCCATTAGGTACGTGTGTATGCCGCCGGTGCCGTTCGCCCACGGCCTCACGCCGACGCCGGTTTGCGCCAGAGGTCGATGGGACGCAGGACCCCGGCTGGGCGGAAGGGCAACATGACCTTCTGACCTGTCCCGGCCGAATGATACGCAGCGTAGAGCACCTCTTGCACCAGGCGCCCGTCCTCACCCGTGGCCTGGGGCGTCTCCTTGCCGCGAACGCAGCGAGCGAAGTGGTGCATCTCCTGCGGGAAACCGTAGTTCCAGAGCTCCTCGAACACCGGATAGGTCCAGCCCTTGGTAGTGGGCGCCTTCTCGACCGCGTAACCGTAGCCAGGCTCGCTGTAGGTGGGCAGCGCGTTGCCCATGTGGAGATCGGCGTAGGTGACCCCGCCCTCGCCATGGATCTCGATGCGGTCCTGCATGCCACCGCGGCGGGCCCAGCTATCTTCGATCAGGCCCACCGCCCCGCCCGCGAACTCCAGGATGCAGATGGCGTCGTCGTCGCCGAGAGTCTTGTCTGCATGGACATGGGTGGCAAGCTGGCAGTAGACGCTCTTGACCGCCGGACGGCCGAGGAACCAGGAACAGAATGCGATGCCGTGGCAGCCCATATCCATCATCACGCCGCCGCCAGACTTGCTCACGTCCCAGAACCACTCCGCATGCGGCCCGAAATGCTTCTCGCTCTGCTTGACCAGGTACACCTTGCCGAATGCACCCTGATCAGCCATCTGCTTGGCCCGCACATATTTCGGCGTGAAAAACAGCTCTTCGGCGTAGAGCAACAGGACCCCCTGCCGACGGCAGGTCTCGAGCATCAGATCCGCTTCCTCCAGGGTCATGCAGAGCGGCTTCTCGCAGACCACGTGCTTGCCGGCGTTGGCAATGTCCAGCGTCATCTGGCAGTGCAGCGCGTTGGGCGCGGCGATGGTCACCATCTCGAGGTCGCGCTCGGCCAGCATCTCGCGGTAATCGGTGAACACTCGCGGGATGCCAAAGCGCTTGGCAAAGGCCGCGGCGTGGCCGGGCGTGGGTGAGGCGACCGCCACCACCTCCGCCTCGTCAGGCATGATGCGGAACGACTCGGCATGGATTTCGGCCTCGAACTGAGAGCCGATGATTCCGACTTTCACACGCTTGGTACTGGCCATCGCCACCGCCCTCCAACCGCGAGGCGCCGAGCGCTGACGACTACTTGCCGCTGGCGCCCGTGAGTTCCATGCTCATCTTCGTGGTCATCGCCTGGCCCTCCATGGTCATGGTGCCCTCGGATTCCATGCGCACCAGGCCATTCACCGGCACGTCCTTGCACATCCACACCTTGGCGGTGTTCTCGACAGCCTGGGGCTTGGTGGCCACCACTTTCGTCTTGGTCCAGTGACAGGCGTAGGACTTGCCGCCCACGCTGATGGTTTCGTTGCCCTCGCCAAGCTGCGTCACCTTGGCGTCGGCCAGACCCTGGGTACTGGGCTCGTAGGGCTGGTCAAGCGGGATCTTGACATCCTGGCCAGGCATCTTCTGGCCCATCATGGTCGTCTCCATCCGCAGGGTCACCGCCGTGGCATCCTTGGCCACCACGGACTGCTTCATCTGCATTTCCATCTTCTGGCCCATGGCCTCGGTGCGCATGGCATACTCGATCCAGTCCCCCACCTTGGCGTTCTTCAGGGGGTTCTCATCGGCGGCGCGTAGCCCCGGGAGACACAGCGCACCGAGAACGACGGCCACAGCGATCCGCATCGTGAGCTTCATGATCGATCCCTTTCCTGCACGGTTTGGCAACACACACCGACCACTCCGCCACTGTACCGTCCGCCGCGCCCGGGCGCCAGCGGCCTGAGCGCCAGCTCAGGTCGGGCCGCGAGGCCACCGGGCCTCGTCAGGCGACGGGCGCGGACTCGGGTGCTATCTTCTCAGGTGAAAGCCAGTCCGGGGTGGCGGGCGGCCGCCCGGCCTGGCTGGCACTCGACGCCGTAAGGGGACTCCAGCAGGAGGTGGATCATGCGTAGGTTCCTCGCGGGTATTCTGTCTCTCGCCGTGGGATCGGCGGCGTTCGCCGCGGGCGAGATCACCATCAACAAGGGCGATTATCGCGTAGCCCTGACCGCCAACGGCGTCGAGGCGAGCTGGCGCGGCACGCGCTTTCTCTGTGCCAGCCACCTCAACCTCAATAAGCCCGGCTGGTCCGGCCTCTGGTACGGCGGGCGCAACCTGCCAACCAGCGCCACGGCGAAGGTGACGGTGAGCCCCGACCGGATCACGGTCACCGACACCGCCCCGGAGATCGCGGCCGAGATCGTGCAGGAGTTCCGTTTGGACGAGGCGGGACTGCTGGCGTCGGTGACCGTGAAGATCGGCAAGGACATCCCGGCGAGCCCGGTGGAGTACACCGCCGGCATCCTCGCCTCGGAGCTCTTTGCCGGCGGACGCCTGCGCCCCCGCGGCCTCCTCGGCGCTGGCGACTGGGAGACGCTGCCGGCGGCGAAGCCTACGGAAACCGAGCCGGGCACACTCATGCTGCGTACCGGCGTCACGGGCCTGGACTTGGCCGGTGGCGGACTGGCGGTCAGCGTGGAACCGGAGCAGGGACAGTCGTTCAATCTCTTCGATATGCGTTCCCGCGATTACCCGGTGGCGGAGCGGCATTACTGGGTGTTGTACCAGTGGGAGGCACGTCGGGGCGAGTTCAACCTCAGCACCCGGTTCAGCGCCCGGCCGGAGCCGGCGCTCGCCGGCCAACAGGAGGGCGGTAAGGTGGTCATCACGGACGCGGAAAAGCAGGTTCCGGTCACGGGCATCGTCGTGGCGGCGGATGCGACCCCGCTTGAACTGGCGGCGGCACGGGAGCTGCAACTGTATCTGGGGAAACTCGGGGCGGGGCCGATCCCGCTCAGCGAGGGCGGCCTGCCGGGCCAAGCCCAGCCTGGCGCTATCTTCGTGGGGCGCTGCAAGGTGCTCCAAGGCCGGGAAGAACTGGACCCGGACCGCGACTTCGAGGCCCTCGGACCCGATGGCTTCGTCCTGCGCGTCAAGGGCCCGAATGTGCTGGCCGCCGGTAAGAACGAACGCGGCACGACCTATGCCGTGTACCGGCTTCTGGAGCGCCTGGGCTGTCACTTCTACGCCCGGGAACTCGAGGTGATCCCGACCCTGTCGCCGGTCGTCATCGCGGGGCCGTTTGAGGTCAAGGATAGTGCTGCCTTCGAGTGGCGGGCCATGTCCGGGACCCTCGCCCCGATGAAGTGCTCCCTCTCGCCCGGCGAGTGGGAGGCGAACGTGGCCGGCGTCGATGTCCCCAAGATGATGGCCTGGCCCAAGGGCGGCTTCTGGCATCATACCATGGGCTTTCTGCTGCCGGCCAAGCCGCTGGCCGAAGCGCATCCCGACTACCTGGCACAACTGGGCGGCCAGCGCAAGGTAGTGACGCCGGCGGTGCAGCAGTTCTGCCTCTCGAACCCCGGCCTGCTCAAGGCCATGACCGAGGCCGTGCTGGCCTGGATCGCCAGCGATCCGAACAAGCTCTACTACCCGGTCCACTACGGCGATGTGGCCGGGTTCTGCGAGTGCGACCCCTGCAAGGCCATGTATGCCGCGCAGGGCAGCATCACCGACACGGTCATCTGGTTCGACAACCAGATCGCCAAGGTCGTCGCCGAGAAGTACCCCGGTAAGTTCGTCACCATCCTGGCCTACCACAGCACCCGCGTGGCCCCGAAGACCATCCGGCCGGAACCGAATCTGCTGATCATCTTCTGCGCCATCGTCGAGTGTCAGGCCCGGCCCTGGACTGCGCCCATCAACCTGAAGCGTAATGTCTGCCGGGACCTGGAGGATTGGGCCCGCCTGCACCCGCTCGGGGCCCAGGGCCTCATGTCGTTCGACTACCCGACCACCTACCACTACGCCGGCTTTGCCTACCCGGCCCTGTACGCCTACGCGGAGAACCTGCGCTACTACCACAAGGTCGGCCTCCGCGGCGCCTACGTCTGCGGTCTCGGCAGTTGGAAGCACCTCGAACACCTCTACTCCTACGTTATGCCGCGCCTGTTGTGGAACCCGGAGCAGGACCTCGGCGGGCTGATTGACGAATTCTGCCAAGCCTGGTACGGCCCAGCGGCCAAGCCCATGCGGGAGTACATCGAGATGCTGCACCGTGGCGCCCTGGAGTCGCAGAGCGAGGGCGTTATGGATTGCCATGCCGGACCCGGCCAGAAGTTCTTCCGAGAGCTCTATACCCCCGAGTTCTGCGAGCGTGCCTATGCGCTATTCCAGCAGGCGGAGGCCCTGGCCGGCGACGAGATGATCCGCAACCGCATCGCCAAAGAGAAATGGGGAATGCTGGTTCCGGACCTGCTCCTGCACGGCAGCAACCGCGGCGAGATCGTGCCGGCCCCGGGCGAGGTGGGATACGAAGCCCACGCCGCCACCCTGGACCAGTACCGCAAGGTCGGCGAACTGCTCCGCATCAACCGCCGGTTCAGCCGCCCCTGGGACGTCAACCGCACCCAGTGGAACCGCTTCTCGCTGTCGGCGCTGACCGGCGTCGAGCCCGACCGGGAGCCGTGGTGGAACAGCCCACTCCTGCAAGCGCTGATGACCGATCCGGCGGCCGCCTTCGCCACCACGCAGAACGCGGAACGCGACCGCCTGCGGGACTTGGTTACCCTCGAGAACGCCGCGCTGAAGGTGGTCCTCGTGCCCCAGATCGGCGGACGCATCTGGCGGCTCTACCACAAGGGCCGGCAACAAGACCTGCTGTGGCGCGGCACGATTCCATCCTATGCCCTGGCCAAAGGCCTCGATGCGACCGCCTACACGAACCTCGGGGGTTACGAGGAGTACGCCGGTGAGAAGTTCGCCTCGCCCGCCTGGGCCGAACGCTACCAGAGCCAGCTGTCGCCGGACGGCCGCAGTGTTACCCTCACCGCGACCCTCCCCGGCGGGGTGAAGTTGACCCGGACCGTGACCCTCGCCCCGGCCGCCGCGGAACTCACCGTGGACTCGCGCCTGGAGAATGGCTCAGGCCAGCAACTCAGCGGGGCGATGCTGCGGGCCCACCCGCAGTTTGCCGCCAAGGCGGCCGCCAAACCCGAACTGCGGAGCCGCGCTGCCGACGGCGCCTGGCGCCCTGTCCCCTATCCGGTCGGCGAGACCTTCCTGACCGGCCAGCAACGACCCGCCGGCGCCTGGGCCATCCGCCTGCCTGCGGCACAACTGCTGGTGACCAATGAGTTCGACCCCGCTCAGGTGGGCACCTGCCTATTCTACAGCGGCCCGGACTTCCTCAACCTGGAACTGTTCACCCCGAAACAGGACCTGGCCCCAGGCGCGAGCCTGTCCCTGAAGCATCGCTACCTCATCAGCGACGACAAGTGAGGGCGTCGGCGCGGGCCCTGGTGGGCGAAGCTCTGGAGGGCGAAGCTCCACGGGGGCGCACGCCTCGCTGAGCCGTGGCCGCCTGCCGCGATGCGGGTCTGCCCCCCGGCTCCGCTACCGACCGCGTTTCGGCTCCGGTGGCTCGAGCGGCTCGAAGGTCGTGCGTCGGCGCTGCAACTCTTCGTGCTCCACCTCGACCGCGTCCCGGTAGAGCTGCTCCTGGCTGCCGATCGCGGCGGCCGACACCGGCTGCCGCAGTCGGTACAGCCCGTCGGCAAGGATCTCCCTGCCTTTCACGGAATCCGCGCAACACACCTCGAGCAGCCGAATTAGGCGCCGACGCAGTTCCGGGGCGATCACCGGGACCAACAGCTCGACCCGGCGGTCCAGGTTGCGAGGCATCCAGTCGGCGCTGGAGATGAACACCAGGTCCTCGCCGCCGTGGGCAAAGTAGAAAACGCGGCTGTGCTCGAGAAAACGGTCGACGATGCTGACCACCGTGATGTTCTCACTCAGCCCCTTCACCCCCGGTCGCAGGCAACAGATGCCGCGCACGTTGAGGCGAATCGTGACCCCGGCTTTCGAGGCCTCGTAGAGGGCGTCGATCACCTGCGTGTCCACCAGCGAGTTCAGCTTCGCCAAAATCAGGGCTCGCTGGCCCTGGCGGCAACGTGCGGTCTCGGCCCGGATCAGTTCGAGCAGACGTTTGCGCAGGCCCGACGGCGCCATGGCCAACGCCTGCAGATTCTGCTCCACCGAGTACCCGGTGACCGCGTTGAAGAAGGCCGTGGCGTCGCGTCCAAGGACCTCATTGCAGGTCAGCAGGCTGACATCGGCATACAGCCGCGCCGTGGATTCGTTGTAGTTACCCGTACCAAAATGCAGGTAGCGCGCGATCCCGGTGGGTTCCCGGCGCACGATCAGGCAGATCTTGGCGTGCGTCTTCAGGCCGCGCACGCCGTGGATGACCTGCACTCCGTCTTCCTCCAACTGTATGGCCCAACGGATGTTCCGTGCTTCGTCAAAGCGCGCCCGCAGCTCCACCATGGCGGTCACGTACTTGCCGTTCAGGGCCGCCCGGCTGAGCGCCTGCACGATGCGGCTCTCCCGGCTGGTGCGGTACAGTGTCATCTTGATGGAGAGCACCGCGGGATCGTCCGCCGCCTCTTCCACCAGGCGCACCACCGGATCGTAGCTTTCGAAAGGATGGAGCAGCAGCAGATCCCGCTGGGCGATCTGCTCGATCATGCTGCGGGTCGGGTCGATCGAGGGCGGATGGACGGGAGGCCAGGGCGCAAAGCGCAGCGAGTCGAAGCCTTTCGCGGCAGCCAGCGCGTGCAACAGCGTCAAATCCAACGGCCCGGGAACCTCGTACATATCCTGCCCGCTGATCTCAAGCTGGTGTAACAGATACTTGCGCACCAGCACCGACGCCCCAGCCTCAATCTCCAGCCGCACGCAACCACTCTTACGACGCTCGCGCAGCACGCGGTTCATGCCTACCATCAGATTGATGTCGCCATCTTCGTCCACCGCCCACTCGGCATTGCGAGCGATGCGGAAGGCCACACACTCTGCCACCGCCTCCCCGGCAAAGAGCCGCTCGCCAAACAGCCGCATCACGTCCTCTACCAGCATGAAGCGCAGGCCGGTGGCCGCCGGGATGAACACCACGCGATCCACCGCGTTGTCGATGGGCACCACCGCCAGACGGTGCCCTCGCCCCAGACCCGGATTGGGCCGCAGCCGCACCAGCAGATTCAGCCCCAGGTTGCGCACCAGCGGCATCCGCCGATGTCCCCCCACGGCCGCCGGCGAAACCACCTTGCCCAGCACCTGCCGGAAGTGCTCTTCCAGGTAGACCAGATCCGCCGGCTCAGCCGAGTCCGGGCGTATCCGCCGAATCCCCTGCTCACACAGGGCCGGCTCCACCTCTTGCGCCAAACAGCGGTACTGCGCCTCGACCATGGCGCGGACGCGCTTGCCGATGCCGTCCATCTGCGCCGCCTGCGACAGCCCTGAGGGATCGGCGAAACCCGGCCCCTGCTCGCGGGCCGACTTCAGGCTCCCCACCCGCACCATGAAGAACTCATCCAGGTTGGAGGCCGTGATCGCAAGGAATTTCGCCCGTTCCAGCAGCGGCGTGCCAGGGCAGCAAGCCTCGTCCAGCACCCGCTGGTTAAACTCCAGCCAGCTCAATTCGCGGTTGAGGTATTTCGGCCGCCCGCTCATGCACAGACTCCCCTCGTCAGCCCTGCCGCGGGCACAGCACGACCTTCTGCCCATAGACCTCGGCAAACAACGTCGCCTTCTGCTCCAACTCCAGGCGTTCGACCGTCGGATCGGCGACCCCCGAGATCAGCAAGCGCAGCTCGCTGCCGACGCTCTCGACTCCCTCGACGCGCAGGCGCTGCGAGTGGCTGTGCTCAAGCGCGTCCGCCACCCGCAGGATCGCGGCCAACTTGCAGACGGCCAGACGGCGGTCACGACTCAGTGTCCCATACAGCTCGTGCGTCATCAGCGGATGGGCACGGCGATGGTAGCGCGCCACCAATGCGACCAATTCCCGGTCCCAGGAATTCAGACCAAAGATGTCGCTATTGCAGATCAGGTACATACTGTGTTTATGATGGCTGCGAGTGCTGATAAACATGCCGACTTCGTGCAGCAGGGCAGCCACCTCGAGGATGAGCCGGTGCCGCGGTTCCAGCCGATGCTGCGCGCTGAGGGCATCGTACAGTACCAGACAGGTGCTGGCCACGTGCCGCGCGTGCGCCATATCCTCGTTGTACTTCTCCCCCAGCGCCACAACCGCATACAGGATTTGCTCCTTAAAGACCTCGTCGACTCCGGCTGACCCGCCCAAGTCGGCGAGCACCCCGTCGCGCATACTGACCGTGGTGACGTAGAGGTACGGTCGCCGTAACGCCTGGGCCAGCTTCACGTAGGTCAGCAGGGCGGCCCCGAGGGTTTCGGCCTCGGGGTAGGTCAGACTGTAGCGGCGCACCAGCTCATCTTCCGACTGCGCCAGCACCTCTTCGGCCACCTTGGCCACCCCCTTGACCGGCAAAGCGACCAACCCCTTTGACTCCCAACCGGGCTGCAGTTGCGAGGCCGCCAGGCGAGCGTCGCCGCCAATCGCCAGAATCTGCACCGCCTTCAACGACGGCGCCGCAAAACAAGACTTCACCAGACTGGCAAAACGCTCGATGTGCGCCTCCATCACCTCGCGCCGACCAAGCGCGCTCAGACCCCCCGCCTCACGCAATTGCCACAACCGCAAGGCGCCCAGCCGGTGCTCCTGCGTAAAGGTCACCTTCCCGTCCCGCAGCGCCAGTACCTCGGTGCTGCCACCGCCGACTTCCACCGCCAGGGTGACCACCCCGGGGGCAAAGATAGGGTTGCGGCGGAAGCGCTGTACGCTGAGGTAGGTGTAGCGGCTCAGTTCGGCCTCTTCGACCACCTGGATTTCCAGGCCGGTGGCCACGTAGATACGGTCGATGAACGTATCGCGGTTGGTCGCTTCGCGGACCGCGCTGGTAGCGACGACGCGGACATGCGCGGCATCCAGGGGCATGCGGTACTCTTGTTCCAGGTGGCGAGCAAACTTGCGCAACACCTCGACGCAGGTCTCAATGGTCCGGGGGGCGATCTCGCCATGGGCGAAAACATCGTCACCCAGCGCCACATTCTGGCGTGGCTGTTCGAGGATGCGCGGCACGCCGTCCGCGCCCACCTCCGCCACGGCCAGGCGGATCGAGGTGGTGCCCACGTCAATCACCGCCAGTTGTCGCACTGCGTCGCCCATCAAAGACCTCGGGTTTACTCTCAGTGCTTGCCGCTCACGACCTCGCGAGCCCAGCCCGCCGCGCCCATCACCGTGGCGTCGTCACCCAGCTTGGCCGCGACCACTTTGAACAGGCTCTCGAAGGAGGGCATGGCGCGGGCCTTGGCGCTAGCCGTGACCTCGCTGCGGAACAACTCCGGCATGGCCTCGACCAGCCCGCCGCCGAGAACCACCGTATCCGGTCCGAGCAGGTTCACCGCGTTGCCCACCGCCACCCCAATCCAGCGCGCCGCCTGGCGCACGATGCGCTCAACCGCCTTGTCGCCAGCCTGAATAGCCTCCGCCAGCGTGTTGCTGCGCACGTTGGCCAGGTCAGTCCCCGCCGCCGCCAGCAGGTGCGGCGCCTCGCCACGGAAGGCCGCCGCCGCCGCTGCCGCCGAGATCGCCAGACGGCTGGCCACCGCCTCCAGGCAGCCCGTCCGCCCACAGCCGCACAGAGGCCCCTCGGGCTGCACCTGCATATGCCCGATCTCCAGCACGCTGCACGTCTTGCCGCGCAGAATCTTGCCCTCATACACACAGCCTCCCCCAATGCCCGTGCCGGGGAACACGCCCAGCAGGCAGCGTGAGCCCTTGCCGGCCCCGAAGAGGTACTCGCCGTAGACCCCCGAATCGACGTCGTTGACGATCACCGCCGGGCAGCCGAAGGCCGCCTCGAGCGTCTTGCGCACCGGCGCCTTAGACCAGCCCAGGTTGGGCGCGTAGAGGATCACGCCGGCATCCAGATCCAGCGGCCCCGGACAGCCCACCCCGATGCCGGCCAGACGATCATGCGTGATACTGAGCTCGCCGAGCAGTTCCTCGATGGTGCCCATCACGCGCTCCAGGCCCGCCTTCATGCCCTCGGAGCCTTTGGTCTTGCGCCGCTTGCCGCCGATCTCCTTGAACCCGGCGTCGTAAACCTTCGCCTGCATCTTGGTGCCACCGAGGTCGAAGCCCACCCAGACCTTCTGCGTCGCCATGGTTGTCACTCCCGCAGTGCTGCCTGACCACCTTCCCGCTGACGGCCCTGACTCATCAACAGGATCACCGGACACACCACGGGGAAAGGTAGCATGCCAATGCACCCGCCGGACGAAAACACCGCAAAAAAGCGACCTGTGCAATAAGGGAGTCCGCCTGGAGCGCTGAAGGCGCGCGGCCATACCAGCCCAGGGCAACGCCCTGGGAATAGGATAGTTATGGGTTTGAGCCCTGTAGGGGCGAGCTA
>CAIZKT010000715.1:0-2122 GCA_903933565.1 uncultured Victivallales bacterium
GACATTGTCGAGGGTCATGGTGATGGGCCGGTCGCCCACCGTGGCCGCGGCGGCAGCGGCGGCGGGAGCAATGGCACCGGCACCGCCGGCGTCGCCGAAGCCGCCGAACGGCTCGCCGCCGGCGCCGGGGGGCATGCCGGGGGCGCCACCGCCGGGCATGCCGGGGGCACCGCCGCCGGGCATACCGGGGGCGCTGGGACTGGGGGAACTGCCCCCGGCGCCGGGGGCGCCGCCAAAGCCAGCGTCAAAGCCACCCAGGCCGGCGCCGCCGCCTTCGCCCTGCTTCAGACTGGCGGGTCCGAGATCGACTTCAGGCTGTTGGGTGGCGGTCTGCAGGATGATATTGACGCCGGTGCCGTCTTCGGTATCGAGTTCCATGCTTTTCTGCTTGAGGTCAGCGATGACTTCTTTGACGGGGACCTCATCATACTCGATATGGGAGACCATGATATTCTTCATTTTGGCCCGGATACCGCCTTCGCCATCGCCTTTGCGGACGATCTGGCTACGGGCATCAGGACCGGCATCGCTCATAACGGGGTTGACGGGCTCTGACCAGCGCCAGCGGACTTCGGCCATGCGTTCGGCGACGACCTGACGGTATTTCTCGGCGCCGACCTGCTCGAGTTCCTCGTTGATCTGGCGCAGGTAGCGGATGGCGGAGACCTCGTAGGGGTCAGTGAGGAGGACTTTTTCGAACTTATCACGCGCGTCGGCATAGCGGCGGTTCTTGAGGAAGACCTTGCCCTGTTCGAGGGCGACTTTGACATCGAAATCTCGCTGTTCTTTCTCGTTATCGATCAACTCGGGTTTGGTCATTTCCTTGAGTTCGAGTTGTTTCTTGAGGTCGCGGTACTTGCGAATGCGTTCGTCCATGAGCTGTCGGCGGCTGGGGTCGTAAGTGCCGGCCTGGTTGCACTTTTCTATAGCTTGTTCGACTTTAGCGACGCTGACGAGCTGGTGGGCTTCGCGAATGAGGTCGGTGGCCCAGTCGCTGTAGAGGTTATGGAGATTGGCGTCGATATTCTCTTTTTTCTTGGCAATGCGGGGTTGGCTACGGGAGATTTTATCGAGACGGGCCTTGGCTTCGACGTACTTATCGGCGGCAAGTTTGTAATCATTCTGGCGCCAGAGCTTCATGGCCTGGACCGCGAGTTCGTCAGCCATCAGTTCGAGTTCCTGGCGGCGGACCTTCTCGGTGGCGCTGAGTTCAGTGGGTTCGGGTTCAACGATGAGGGTTTCGGGAGTGGCGGTGGCCGGGGCGGCTTCGTCGGTGGGGGTGGGTTTGGCTTTCTCGCTGGCTATTTGGGCCTTGACATCGGTTTCAGCCTGGGACTTAACGGCGGGGTCCTCGTTCTCCTTTGGGGGCTCTTCGGCATCGGCTTTCTTCTCTTTACCGGCTTCGGCGGCAGTCTGGCGGAGGGATTCCGCGAGTTTGTCGAGGTCGACGGTATCGGCGGGCTTGGCCTCGGCCTTAGCGTCGGGCGCGGCCTTAGCGGCTTCCGCATCTTTTTTAACTTCATCAGGGACGGCAGGGGCAGCGGCTTGGCCGAAGAGAGGGATGGGCAGGCAAAGAAGCCCCAAGGCCCCAACAAGGAGGAGAACGCAACCCGTGCGTGCCATGAACCCGTTCTCACATGCACGTTTCATCATAAACCGTCTCCAAAAAGGCTTTGCACTGCCTAGGCCTGTCTCATTGCCATCAACGAGAACGGACACGGACCCGTCTCTTTCTACCGAACGCTGCACGATGCGCCACGGTGCAGCGAGAGTATACATGAAAGCGGAGCGCACCATACACCGGCTGCGCGAAAAGTCACATCACTGCTGCCGTACCTGAGGGCTGTTTCCTTTTCCGGGCGGTAGGCGCACCGGAGTCGGCTCGGGGATACCGCGAACCCGCCCGAAACGGGCTGGGCATCGCGGGCTCCAGGGAGGCAAGCGGCGGATACCGTTCCAAGAAATACGCGCGAGGGGGCGGCGGATACCGCGAACCCGCCCGAAACGGGCTGGGCATCGCGGGTTCCAGGGAATATGCGCGCGGGGGCGGCGGATACCGCGAACCCGCCCGAAACGGGCTGGGCATCGCGGGCTCCAGGGAGGCAAGCGGGGGCGGCGGATA
>CAIZKT010000716.1:0-2192 GCA_903933565.1 uncultured Victivallales bacterium
AATATCGCCGAGCGGTTCGCTTCCGCAGGTGACTTGCATGCCGCCCTGCATTATCTTGGTGATCTTCGTGTTCGTCGTGGTGAATAATCCAGGCTAAAGGTAACCCCATGACAACCTGAACGCCCGAGTTGGGGACGGGTTGGATTCCATCTGCCCGTCCATGACGAGCGAGATGACTCCTGGCGGGCGGGCGTTCACGCCACGGGAGGGATGGCATTCCGTAACACAAACGCCAGAGGCTTCCGTAAACCTCTGGCGTTTGAGCAGTTACAGACACTGGCGGAGAGGGAGGGATTCGAACCCTCGGATCGGCAAGCCGATCAACGGTTTTCGAGACCGCCGCCTTCGACCACTCAGCCACCTCTCCGCATAAGAGGATACTAACAGGCTACTTACGGAACCTATAGTGCCTTCGTCGCGACCACAGAATGGTGCCACTGTCCGGAAATAGTGCCACTGTACGGGGGTACAGTTCGCACCCATCGGGGCACCCTGTTGGCTGTGTTTCGACCGATCACCATGCGACTCCGTCGTGGTCTGGACCGGTACAAGACCGGTCGGCTCAAAGAGCAGATAGTATAGCCCGCAGCCCAGCAGTTTCCACGTCGTAAGCCTGCGGACTTGCAGCGCTTCCCTTCCCTCGCCAATCGAGGCCGCTGGTCACGCCGTCACCGACCTTCCGCGCTTCTTCACACGGCTGCCCGGCGGCGCCGCTGGCGACCCTGCGTCATCCTGGTACCACTTTCCCCCCGAGCGTTAGCGCCCCTCAGGCGACCCTTGGGCGAAAGACCTGGGTTTGGCTGTCCATGCCCGGAAAGCGTTGCTCCTGCGGCGCATTCTTCTACCCCGTTGCCCCAGCATCTGCGCCACGGTCTCATGGATTCAGCACCGTCGTACCGGTTCTTGGGCATCCGGCTCCGCTTCTCAGCCAACGATCCCACCGCCTCGAGCCCGCATTCAGTCTTGAAACGCCCTGCGAACGCCAGGACATTGCCCCAGTTCACGCTTGTGTGCGTGGGGGGGGTGGAGCATCCGCAGGGCTTGTGCCCAGCCCGTTACTCTCGTACCTTAGGTGCGTCCCGGCAGACGGTATGCGAGAGGAACAACCAGTCCGCTGCCGGGCAGGCAGAAGCATGAGCCATTCCCGCAGATGCGATTTCGCGAAGCTTCAGGAGGCCATCAGCAGGCAGTTCCAGGTGGGTTCATGCTCCATCCATGGCCTCTCTCACTGGCGACGGGTTGAGCGCAATGGACTCTGGCTCGCGGCGCGTACTGGCGCCGATGCGTTGGTGACCCGGTTGTTTGCGTTGCTCCACGATTCCAGGCGCATGGATGACTTCACTGACCCGGGCCATGGACGCAGAGGCGCGGAGTACGCAAGGAGTCTTCGCGGAAAGCTCTTTGACCTGGATGACAGCTCCTTCGACGCGCTGGCCTATGCCTGCACGTGGCATACGGACGGGGGCACCTCAGAAGACATAACGATTGGGACTTGCTGGGACTCGGACAGGCTGGACTTAGGGAGGGCTGGGATCATCGCTTCTGAAGGCTTCATGAGCACTAGTGCCGGGAAGGAAGCTGCCATCGCAGGGCTCTTCGACTCGTTTCTGACGGGCGGCCAGGAAGTCTGACGAAGTGGTCCTTGATCCGACACGCTGCTGAAGGACCGATTCGGGATAGGCCTTGGAGGGGGGGCAACGTGATGGATTCCTGGCTCCGGCGGTCCCCGCCGTATTCCCTCGCGCCAGACGGGCGCCAGGCGTGGAGCAGCGGTCGGCTCGACCGTCCTAATCCTAAAATAGTCCATTGCGATGGTAGCTATTCGGGAAGGGGGACGCCGACAGCGGCCATGATGTCGCGGTTGCGCTTGGTTATCTCAAGGAGGTGACGGGTTCCGCTGGCCATTCGCACGCTCTTGATCTTGCGCATGTGGGCGATGAACTGCACCACGCTCATCTGGCGCAGTAGGCCGGCCTTACCCATGCGGCGCTCCAGTTCGCGGTGCAGCACCAGGGCAAGGAAAGCCACGAAGAGTCTTCCGACTACAGAGCGGTCATTGCCGCTGCGTAGGCGGTGCTGGCCGTCCTCGTTCTTGAGGGTGTCCAGCAGCTTCTCGATACGGTCGCGACCGCGGGAGCGAGCGAGGACCTCTTCGCGAGGGCAGTCGCGGGCGTTGGTCAAGACCAGCGGGA
>CAIZKT010000717.1:0-3594 GCA_903933565.1 uncultured Victivallales bacterium
CCGCGGCGGACGAGGGGCGGAATGGGAAGCGCTTTGGGTCATACGAGGTTGCTGCAAGTCTCCTACAAGCAAACCCCTACGGAGCTGACTTGCGCCCGAGCCTGGCTACCCGTATTGCGACGCGGCGCTTCCGCAGGTATGTTCCATCATGGACTTGGGCGGCCGCGGGCCTGAACCGCACCGCAGTTGGCCGGCGAACTCAGCCTAGGGAGATGGCAAGTATGCTTAGCAAGAAGGTCGGGAATGCTCTCAACGCACAGGTGACCAAGGAGATTGCCTCCAGCTACCTATACCTGCAGATGGCGGCCTGGTTTGAGGCGCAGAACCTCAAGGGCTTCGCTACCTGGATGAAAGTGCAGGCGCAGGAGGAGCTGGCCCATGGCATGATCTTCTTCAACTTCCTGATTGAACGCGGGGCGCTGGTGGAATTGGGCGCTATCGCCAAGCCGGAAGCGACGTTCGCTTCGGCGCAGCAGGTATTCGAGAAGGCTCTGGCCCACGAGGAGGGCGTGACCGCGTCCATCCACAACATCATGGACCTGGCCATGGAGGAGCGTGACTACGCCACGCAGCGCCGTCTCGACTGGTTCATCTCCGAGCAGGTAGAGGAAGAGGCCAACGCGACCGCGATTATCGGCAAGACAAAGCTTCTCGGCGACGGCCAGTCTTTGTTCCTGCTCGACAAGGAGGTGGGTTTGCGCACCTTCGTCATGCCGCCGCCGCTGGCCGCCGCGGCCGTGCCCTGAGACGCGAGGCAGGGGTCGGTGGTCAGGGGTCGCGCCGCCCGGTCAGGAGGAAGCGCGTCATCTGCTCGACGGTCATGCCCTCGAGGCCCAGGGTGGTTGGGGTGCGCGCTCCTCGGGCCAGATAGTCCAAGCCGGCGACCAGGCCACCGAAGTGGACGACGGCCTGGCTGGTCGGCGTTGGCACTCCCAGTTGTTCTCCCAAGCGGCAGTAGAGGACCAGCCCCATGCCCACGTCCTCATGCAGATAGCGGTGGTCGAGGGTGTTCGGGCTGCGGAAGCCGCTGAAGCCAGAGCCGTGGCGGTAGCACTCCAGATAGTCGGGGCTTTGCGCATAGCCCTGTTGGACCGAGGTGAGCGGGTCCGGTTGGGCGTGGCATCCCAGGGCCCGCAACAGCGCCATCCGCTCACCGTCCAGGCTGGCGATCAGGCGCGCCACCGTGGGCGAAACCCCGTCGCCGTAGAAGAGCATACGCTCCCCTTCATTCTCGAAGCGCGCCGCGTTGAGCAGGGTGATCGGCGGATGGATGACCGGGTTGGCGTTGTTCAGCCCGGCCTCCAAGACGTGCCGTCCCCGCACCAGGCCCGGAAACAGCGGTTCGAGCAGCGGCGCCACTCGCTCCGCGGCGGTGTCTGGGAAGACGCCGTAGACGATCCGGCCCACCTTGACGGCGCAGGCCACCCGATTGCCCTGAGCGCGGCAGCCGTAGGTCAGGGTGCTGAACTCGACCATGACGGGAAGCTCGCGTCGGCCAAGTTGGCGGAAGACGCGGGCCAGGTGCAGAGCCCCGCCGGTCGAGCCGGGGTTGAGCACCAGTATATGGCGAGGCGAGACCAAGGGCGCCAATTCGTGCGCCAAGCGCTCGTGGGCCAGGGCCTGGCAGCAGATGAGGATCAGGTCCGCCGCGCCCAAGGCTTCGTCCAGTCGGGTGGTGACGTTGTCCAGGCGGGCTCTGCCGCTGAAGGCGCCCTCGACGTGCAGCACCGGGTCGTGCCGTAGTTCGTCGAGGTTCTGGGAGAATTCGGGAAGTTCCGCCAGGCAGACGCGCCAGCCTTGGAGGGCGAGGTCGGCAGCCACGGTCTTGCCGCCGTTTCCCGCGCCGATGACAGCGACCGCTCGGGTCATGTAGGGAGACTCCTCAGACAAGCGGGTTCGCGGCGAAGAAGGCGTCGACCTCCGCCGGGCGGGGAATGGAGTCCATGGCGCCGGGCCGGGTGACACTGACAGCGGCCGCGCGGCAGGCCGTGGCAAGAGCGGCGGGCTCGGCCGCGCCCTGCAGCCCCGCCGCAAGCAGGAAGCCGATGAAGGTATCGCCGGCCGCGGTCGTGTCGACGGCGCGGACTCGAGGCGCGGGGCACGACCATCTCGGCCCGCCAGCCTTCTGGTAGATGGCCCCGTCGGCGCCCAGGGTCAGGCACAGATCCGCCTGGGGCAGGCGGCGGGCGAGGCCGGCAAGCCAGGCGTCCACGCCCGTGCCGCCACCCAAGGCTGCCGCCTCGTGTTCGTTGACGATCAGTAAGTCCACGCCGTCGAGCGGGTAGTTCAGGACGGCGGTGGACATGGGGGCGGGATTGAACACCACCCGCAAGCCGGCAGCCCGTCCCGTGGCCAGCAACTCCGGGGTGGCGTTGATCTCGTTCTGCAACAGCAGGACATCCCCACGCTGCAGGCCGCCGAGGGCAGCCTGAACGTGTTCGGTCGCGATGGTGGCGTTCGCGCCGGGGAAGAGGACGATGCTGTTCTGGCCGCTGTCGTCGACCTGGATGAGGGCGTGTCCGCCGGGGCCGTCAGCGACCCGGATAGCGCGCACGTCCACTCCCTCCGCGGCCAGCCGATCGCGCAACCACAAGCCTTCGGGACCGATGCTGCCGGCGTGGGCCACGGGAGCGCCGGCCCGGGCCAGGGCGACAGACTGGTTGGCGCCCTTGCCGCCGGCGAAACGCTGGTAGGCCGTGCTGGCCACGGTTTCCCCCGGCCGCGCCAAGTGCGGCACCCGGTAGACGTGGTCCGCGTTCAGGCTGCCGAAGTTGAGCACCTTCATGGCCGCCCCCCGCTCCCTGTCGCCCGCCTCAGTAGCGGTAGTGCTCGGACTTGAACGGGCCCTCGGCAGGCACGCCGATGTAGGCTGCCTGTGCGGCGGTCAGCGCCGTCAGCCGGGCTCCCAGTTTGGCCAGGTGCAGGCGGGCCACTTCCTCGTCGAGCTTTTTGGCCAGGCGGTAGACGCCGACCGCACGCTTCGGGTTCCCCGCGATGTCAATCTGAGCCAGGGTCTGGTTGGTGAAGGAGTTACTCATCACGAAGCTCGGGTGGCCGGTGGCGCAACCGAGGTTGACCAGACGCCCCTCGGCCAGGATGTAGATGCAGTGTCCATCGGGGAAGGTGTAGCGATGCACGGGGCATTCCCGGCCCTTGATCTCGAGTTTGACGATGCCCGGCCACTTCTCCAGCGCCGCGATCTGGATCTCGTTATCGAAGTGCCCGATGTTGCAGACGATAGCCTGGTCCTTCATCCGGCTCATGTGCTCGGCGGTGATGATGTCGCAATTGCCCGTGGCGGTGACGAAGATGTCGGCGCTGGCAAGGGCATCTTCGAGGGTGCAGACGCGGTGTCCTGCCATGCAGGCCTGAAGGGCGCAGATGGGATCAATCTCGCTGACCAGAACCAGGGCGCGCTCGTTGCGCAGGGCTTCGGCAGAGCCCTTGCCCACATCGCCGTAGCCGCAGACCATCACCGTCTTCCCGGAGATCAGCACATCGAGCGCCCGCTTGATGCCGTCGGTGAGCGAGTGCCGGCAGCCGTAGATGTTGTCGAACTTGCTCTTGGTGACCGAGTCGTTGACGTTGATCGCC
>CAIZKT010000718.1:0-6865 GCA_903933565.1 uncultured Victivallales bacterium
CCGTTTCGCCGTTTCCCCGTCTCGCCGTCTCCCTCGCCCTCTCCTCCAGTCGCCGTCTCGCCGTTTCCTGAACCCTAGGACCTGAGTAGTCACCACCTACGGAACTGACCTGCGCCGGGCGTGCGCGGTTGCTCTTGTGGCCGTCGCGCCGGACACTATACTGTCGCCTTTGCGACTGCCACGGGTTGAGATCCCGAGGCGCGCCCCCAGGTCCCGGCGTACTTCCGCAGCCAGTTACGGAACTCAAACATGGCCGAAAACAACCCCGTCGCCGCTCGCATCCGCCACCTGCGCGAAGCCCGCCAGCTTAGCGTCGAGGAGCTCTCCGAACGCAGTTCGCTAGCGGCTACCGAGATCACCCAGATCGAGGCGGGCAGGCTCACGCCGTCACTGGCTCCACTGCTCAAGGTCGCCCGCGGTCTCGGGGTGCGTCTGGGCACGCTGCTCGACGACGTGGTCCAGCCTGGGCCGGTTGTGATGCGCGCCGGTGAGCGCCGCGATACGGTACACTTTGCCGCTGGCGGCGAACTGCGTGGCGGCGGACTCGATCTGCAGGCCCTGGCCGCCAACAAGCAGGACCGGCACATGGAGCCCTTCCTGGTTGACGTGCGGCCCGCGGCCACCGGCGCCGCCGCCCTGAGCAGCCACGAGGGCGAAGAGTTCATGTACGTCCTCAGCGGGCGCCTGGAGATTGCCTACGGCAAAGAGGCGTACACCCTGGAGGCTGGGGATAGCATCTACTACGACTCCGTCGTCCCGCACCAGGTCCATGCCGCCCCGGGCTGCGAAGCGCGCCTGCTCGCCGTCGTCTTCACCCCCTGTTGAGCCACGCCGGCGCCGGCCGCCGCCACGGGAGACCGCCATGCCCTTCACGACCCAGCCTCTCGGCGCCTTCTTCGAGGACTTGGCCGCGCGCCAGCCCGACCACGAGTTCATCGTCTACCCCGACCGCGACCTGCGGTTCACCTATGGCGCCTACAACGAGCGCGTCGACCGTCTGGCCAAAGGCTTCCTGGCCATCGGGGTGCAGCCCGGGGATCACCTCGGCATCTGGGCTCGCAATGTCCCGGACTGGCTGACCGTCGCCTTCGCCGCCGCCAAGATCGGGGCCGTGCTGGTCACCATCAACACTAACTACCGCAGCCACGAACTGGCCTACCTGCTCGAACAATCCGACCTGCATACCCTGGCCATCGTGGACGGCTTCCGTGATACCAACTACGTCGAGACCCTCAACGAGCTTGTCCCTGAGCTCAAGACTCAGACTCGCGGACACCTCCGCAGCGCGCGATTTCCACGCCTGCGTAACGTCGTCTACCTCGGGCAGGAGAAGCACCGTGGCATGGTCAATAGCTCCGAGTTGCTGCTCCTCGGCGACCACCTCCCCGGCGCCCCGCTGGCCGAGCTGCGCGCCCGGATCGGTTGCCACGACGTCACCAACATGCAGTACACCAGCGGCACGACGGGATTCCCCAAAGGGGTGATGCTGACCCACCATAACATCCTCAATAACGGCTATTTCATCGGTGAGCGCCAGAAGTTCACGGCGCAGGACCGTCTCTGCCTGCCGGTGCCCTTGTTCCACTGCTTCGGCATCGTCCTTGGGGTCATGGCGGCGGTGAGTCACGGGGCGACGTTGGTGATGATCGAGCAGTTCGATCCGCTGCTGGTCCTGGCGGCGGTGCATAAAGAGCGCTGCACGGCACTGTACGGGGTGCCGACCATGTTCATTGCCGAACTGGCCAACCCCATGTTCGACCTGTTCGACCTCTCCAGCTTGCGGACCGGCATCATGGCGGGTTCGCCCTGCCCGGTCGAGACCATGAAGCAGGTCATGAACAAGATGCATGCCCGCGAGATCACCATCGCCTACGGCCTCACCGAGGCCTCGCCGGTCTACACCATGACCAGCACCGATGACCCCCTTCGCTGCCGGGTCGAGACCGTGGGTCGCGTCATGCCTTTCTGTGAGGCTAAAGTGGCCCATCCCGAGACCGGCGCGCCGCAACCTCCCGGAGTCCAGGGCGAGCTCTGCTGCCGCGGCTACAACATCATGAAGGGCTACTACAAGCAACCCGAGGAAACCGCCCGCGTCATCGACTCGGATGGCTGGCTGCACAGCGGCGACCTTGGCACGCTGGACGAAGAGGGGTACTATCGGGTCACCGGCCGCATCAAGGACATGATCATCCGCGGCGGCGAGAATGTCTATCCGCGCGAGATCGAGGAATTCCTGCACACGCACCCCGGCATCGAGCAGGTGCAGGTGGTCGGCATCCCCGATGAGAAGTACGGCGAGATCGTGGGCGCCTTCGTGATCCTGAAGAAGGGTAGCGAACTCCAGCCAGAAGACGTGCGCGACTACTGCGCAGGCCGCATCTCGCACCACAAGACCCCGAAGCACGTCTTTCTGGTCAGCGAGTTTCCCATGACGGCGAGCGGCAAGATCCAGAAGTACAAGCTGCGCGAACAGGCCCGCACTCGCCTCGGCATCACGACCGAGGTCTTCGCCTCCAAAGCGCCCAGCGGCGCGGTCGCGCCACCGGAGTCGTAACCGTCGGACCGCCGCCGCCCGGCGCCAGAAGGCCAGCCGCCGAAACGCGCAGGCGCGCCCCGGCGGGGCCCCTTCACCCGAGCTTTACGCCCTTGCTGATCAGGTACGCCTTGAGCTCGGGGATGGCGATGACGCGGAAATGGAACACGGAGGCCGCCAGCAGAACCGTCGCCCCGGCCTGCACGGCCTCGTAGAAGTGCTCCAGCGTCCCCGCGCCACCCGAAGCGACGACCTCGGCCCCGGTGGCGTCCTTGATCAGGCGGATCAAGGGCAGGTCGTAGCCGGTCCTGACCCCGTCCGTGGCCTTGCTGGTGGGCAGAATGGTGGTGATGCCGTAGCCCCGAATCTCCCTAGCCCACTCGACCGCATCCTTACCGGTAGCCGTGCGACCGCCATCGATGTACACCTCGTACCCCGAGGGTAGCTTCGGGTTGGCATCCGCATCGATGGCTACGGTGACTTTGGCCGTGCCGAATTCGCGCACCATCTCCGCGATGACCTGCGGTCGCCGGAAGGCAGCGCTGCTGGTGCTGATCTTGTCGGCGCCCGCCTCGATGACCGCCGCCGCAGCTTTCACATCGGAGATGCCGCCGCCGACGGTGAACGGCACGGTCGCCGCGGCGGCCGTGCGGCGGACGACGTCGAGCAGCGTGGCCCGGCCTTCAACCGTCGCGGTGATGTCCAGCATGGCCAGTTCGTCAGCCCCGGCCCGGCAATAGGCCTGGGCGCACTCGACCGGGTCGCCAGCGTCCTTGATATCGACGAACTGCACGCCCTTCACGACTCGGCCATTACGCATGTCCAGGCACGGCATGATCCTGATGCCCATCGTCTACCTCCACGGTTAGGCGTTCTCAGAACTCGAACAGCATCTGCTGTCCATCCGGGGTCTCGTCCTTGGGGTTGGTGCGGCGGCGGCGGTAGTTGGGGTCAGGCCCACGCTCGTGGGTGCGGGCGAGCTTGGGCTTGCTATCGGCGCCCAGTTCGTCGTTTTCGAGATTAGTGAGCACCTCGCCCGCGCGGCGGATGACCTGTTTGGGCAGCCCGGCCAGGCGCGCCACGTGGATGCCGTAGCTCTTGTCGGTGCCGCCGGGCATGATCTTGCGCAGGAAGATGATTTTGTCGCCGTATTCCTTCACCGCCACGTTGTAGTTCTTCACCCCCGGCATGGTCAGACTGAGTTCGGTGAGTTCGTGGTAGTGGGTAGCGAAGAGGCAGCGCGCCTTGACCCGGGGTTCGTCGTGCAGGTACTCGGCCACGGCCCAGGCCAGACTTAGGCCGTCGAAAGTGCTCGTGCCCCGGCCGATCTCGTCGAGGATGATCAGGCTGCGCGGCGTGGCGTTGTTCAGGATGTTCGCCGTCTCCACCATCTCGACCATGAAGGTGGACTGGCCCCGCGAGATGTCATCGGCGGCGCCGACGCGGGTGAAGATGCGGTCCACCAGTCCGACCACGGCGGACTTGGCCGGAATGAAGCTGCCCATCTGCGCCATCAGGGTCAGCAGGGCCACCTGGCGGATGTAGGTCGACTTGCCGGCCATGTTGGGGCCGGTGATGATGGCAAGCTGGTTCTCGCCCGTGTCCAGCAGCGTGTCGTTGGGCACGAAGGGCTCGTCCTGCAGGTGCGCCTCCAGGACCGGGTGGCGGCCGTCACAGATCTGCAAGACCGCTTCCTCGACCAGACGGGGGCGGCAGTACCCCTGCCGGCAAGCCATGTCGCCCAGCGCCGCCAAAGCGTCCACCCCGGCGATGGCGCGGGCCAGACGCTGCACCGCCGCCGTCGACTTCACTACCGTCTCCCGAATCTCCTGGAACAGCTCGTACTCCAGCGCCTTGCTCTTCTCCTCCGAACCCAGCACTTTGTCCTCGATCTCCTTCAGCTCCGGCGTGATGAAGCGCTCGGCGCCCACCAGGGTCTGTTTGCGCAGGTAGTCCGTCGGCGCCAGGTCGAGGTTGGACTTGGTGATCTCGATGTAGTAGCCGAAGACCTTGTTAAAGCGCACCTTGAGTGACTTGATGCCGGTACGCTCCTGCTCTTTGGTCTGGTAGCCGGCGATCCAGCTCTTGCCATCGGTCGCGGCCCGGCGCAGTTCATCCAGGCCGGCATGGAAGCCCTCGCGGATGATGCCGCCCTCGCGCAGGGTCAACGGCGGCTCGTCGACGATGGCGCGGGCGATCAGTCCCGTCAGTTCCGGCAGCTCGACCAGGTCGAGGCACAGGCGCTGGACCAGCGCCGCCGCAAGGTGCTCCAGGATGGCGCGCAGGCCGGGGACTTCGGCCAGGCCACGCTGCAAGCCGACCAGGTCGCGGCCGTTGGCGCTGCCGATGTTGATGCGCACCACCGTGCGCTCCAGATCCTTCACCGCGCCGAGCGCATCGCGCAATTCGCTGAGCAGCATGGGGTCGCGACTGAAGGCCGCCACCGCGTCCTGGCGCTCGACGATGGCATCGATGCGGCAGAGCGGCCGCAGAATCCACTCGCGCAGCAGCCGGGCGCCCATGGGGGTGACGGTGCGGTCCAGCACGCTGAGCAGGGTGGCGCCCTTGGCATCGGCGAAGATGGGCTCGACCAATTCGAGATTGCGCACCGAGATGCGGTCCAGCACCATGCCATCTTCGGTCTGGTACACCGTCAGCGCGGTGATATGGTCGGCATCGCGACGCAGGTTGTTCTGGGCGTAGTAGAGCACGGCCCCAGCCGCCCCGGCGGCCAGCTCCAGGCCCCGGCAGCCAAAGCCATCGAGACTGGCCACATCAAAATGCCGACAGAGCCGGTCGCTGGCCACCGCGGGGTCGAAGACCCAGTCCTCGAGGGCGGTCCAGGCCAGGGTCGAGGGACAATCCGGGGTGCCGGCTTCCTGGCGCCACTGCTCCTGCAAGGCCTCGCTGAGCAGACACTCGGCCGGCCGCAGCCGGTGCAGTTCCGTCTCCAGCGCCTGTCGGCCCTTGAGCTCGGTCACCCGAAAGTCGCCGGTGCTGAAGTCCAGCAGCGCCAGCCCAAAACGCTCCTTCGCCGCGGCAATGGCGACCAGAAAGTGGCTCTGCGTCGCGTTTAGCACCTGGTCGTCCAGCACCGTGCCCGGCGTGATCACCTGGATGACCTGGCGCTTCACCAGCCCCTTGGCCAGCTTCGGATCTTCCATCTGCTCGGCAATGGCGACCTTGACGCCCTTCTCAAGCATGCGGGCAACGTAGGATTGCAGAGCGTGGTACGGCACCCCGCACATCGGCACGCCGCTGCGCTGCGTCAGCACAATGTCCATGAGCTCGGCGCCACGCTTGGCGTCGTCGAAGAACAGCTCGTAGAAGTCGCCCATCCGAAACAGCAGAATCGTGTCGTCGCTGAGCTCTTTCTTCGCCTGCATGTACTGCCGCATGGCAGGCGTAAGTGTGCTGCTGGTGGTCATCTGGGTATCCGTGGCCAGTGCAGAAACCGTGCAAGTGCCCGGTTCAGGGTTCAGGGTTCACGCCTCAGGTGGTCGGCAGCCAGGCTCTGCCCCGTCTTGCGCTCGAGGTGCTCGCGACACTGCTGCAGCATGCCACGGGCGTCGTTGAGATCGGCCAGGGCGGCATCCGGGTCGATGGAGAGACTCCAGATATCGCGGAGCACGTCGGCAGGCGCGCCGGGATCGCTCATAGCGCGATACCTTCCCTGCGGATATTCCAGCCGAGCGGGAACTCTTTGGCTCGGCGCCATTCGTTCTCACCGTAGATCAAGGCGGCGAAGAGTCGGTCATGTCGGTCGAGCATTGCCACGTCCGCGTCCAGAACGACTTCACGTACGTCCGGCGTGCGCTGGTCCACCACCACGACGCAGTCGTAATCCGAGCGTGCGTCGGCGTCGCCCCGAGCCTGAGACCCGAACAGGATGATCTCCTTGACTCGGGCCCCGAGTCGGTGCCGGATCAACTCGGCATATTCCGCCGCCAAGCCGACTGCCATGCTCATATCTCGGCCTCTCGTCAGCAGGACCTCGAGCCACTGTCATCACAGGCCGTGACGGTAGTGTGCCCCGCAGGGGAAATCAAGCGTCGGCGAGGCGGCGAAACGGCGAGGCGGCGCCAGGGCTGTTTAAAGATATCGGGCACGCTTGCGGTTCGGTTCGGTGTCCCGCCTTCTGGCGGTCTTAGGGTGGGGGGATTCCGGCTTCCGCCCTGCGGGCGGCCCAGCCTGTGGCTGGAAAGCCGGTACACCGAACCGGGCCGACCCCGCCAGCGGCCATCCAAGGCGCCTAGCGCCCGGAAAAAGAAACGACCTGTGCAATAAGGATGGGCCGTGGTATTCAGCCCCAAGGGGGCGTTTCGAGCGCCC